>CALLUH010000088.1 GCA_938011445.1 uncultured Hyphomonadaceae bacterium | reverse complement strand
GAAGCGACGTGTTATCTCCTGTTTGCGCTGGGCGGTTTGACGCTGATTAGTCTGATTTTTGTGACGGCGCCTTATGGGCGGTATGAACGGGAAAAATGGGGGCCGGAGATCAATGAGCGGCTCGGCTGGATGCTGATGGAGGCGGTCTCGCCAGCCGCGTTTCTCATCTTTCTGTTCCGCTCGGGCCCGCCAAACGCTGTGGCAACCCTCCTGACACTGATGTATTGCGGACATTATACATACCGCTCCTTTATTTACCCCCTACGGATGAAAGCGGTGGGCACAAAGCCGGTTGCAACAGTGGCGATGGCGTGTGTGTTTAACAGCTTGAACGGGGCGGTCAATGGCTGGGCGGTAGGGCATGCAAGCCACCTTGATACGGGCTGGCTGGGCACGCCTTGGCCGTGGATCGGCATGGCGGTTTTCGCCGGCGGGATGGCGCTGAACCACTGGTCGGACGCGATTTTGCGTGGGCTGCGGGCACCGGGCGAAAAGGGCTATAAAATCCCCTATGGCGGCCCTTATCGCTTTGTATCTGCGCCGAATTATCTCGGCGAAATTATCGAGTGGACAGGCTTTGCCATCGCCGCTTCGACGCTCGGGGCATCGTCCTTCGCCTTCTTCACAGCGGCAAATATCGGCCCGCGCGCCTTTCAACATCATCGCTGGTACAAAGAGAAATTTCCGGACTATCCGAAAGAGCGCAAAGCACTGGTGCCATTTATACTTTGATCCCCGCGCTAAAGCGCGATGGATCGTGCTCAGAGCTGCTTCCATTTGACCGCCCATGCGCTTCGCGCACGATGGGTCGGGCTCAGGGCTGATTCCACGCAAACAAAAATCCCTGCTATCTTAGCGAAACGGAGTTTCAGTGCACCGATAAAGGGGTGAGCTACCGCAACGCAGCCGCCAACTCATCCGCCTTTTCCGCTTTCAGCGCGGCACAAAGGCGGGCGCCCTCTACGGCTTGAGCGAGCGGTCGTTCATAGCCCGGGATTTGATCGGCTTTCGACAAGATAAACGCTTCGGCTTCGTCTGTTTTCGCACTGTCACAGAAAGAGCCAGCGACACCTGCCATTTGCGGTTTGCGGATTTCGGGAACGCGGGTGAGCAGCTTGTCGAAATCGCGCTGGAAACGGCTCCACGCCATATCGGAAACGGCTCGGTCGTCATGGCCGATGGCAGCATAATGCATGAACAGGGCTTCTTGTCCCTGAAACTCGTCCGTGAACGCCCTATCAAGCAAAGCGGTCACATTGTCCAGCGAGCCGTTGCCCGCGAGAATATTGATGATCGAGCGGCGTTCGCGCTGGTTCTGCGAGGCCTTGGCAAAGGAGAGCGCCGCATTGAAAAAGGCCGCCCCGCCCTCTTCCACACCGACGCTGATGCCAGAGCCAAGCTGGGCGGCGGGCAGTGCGCTTGGGTCAGGTTCGCTATCAAGTCCGACATACTGGCTCGCGCGGGTTTTCAGGTCTGCGCGGAGTTCGGCATCTTCGGCCACACCGACAAGCGTGCCGTAAAGGCGTTGGCGCAGGAGGGTTTCGCCCTGGTCGAGATCATCCCTTGCAAGGAGGCTGTCATAGACGGGACGATAGGTCTGTTGCAGGCGGGTGCGCATCAGGCCTTGGTCGGCCTCGTCGAGAATACCCGTCAGACCCGAAAGCCGCCCAAGCGGAATGCTGGCCGCGTCCCATTCTCCTGACGGTGTTACGGCCAAACCTGCGAGCATGGCGTCGGCGGAGACTTCACCGGCGCGGAAGGCGGCAACAAGACTGTCGGCAAACATCATCTGCTCGCCGCCAGAGAGCCTGTCGAAATTCTCCGCAAGCGCGGCCCAATTACCGTCGCTCAGCGTAAACCGCCAATAGCCTGCGCCGTCTGCATTGGGCATGATCCAGTCCGGGCACCCCTCTGGCAGCGCGATGCGGGTTGAGCTATCGCTCAGGAGGCTGTTGATACGTTCTGTGCGCTCGCCATAGCCCAGCGTGACAGCGAACGGCACTTGCCATGTCTTGTCCGCTTCAATCGACGAACCAAGCGGGGCGTAGCGGCTCTGGCGCACGTCGAGCATCTCATTGCCGTCTGCGCAGGACATTTTCACCTTCAGGAAGGGCGTACCCGGCTGGAAGATGAAGGATTTGAAGCTATCGACCACGGCCTCATTGCCGGACCCTTCCGCAAGCGAGGCCATGAAATCATTCACGTCCGCAACGCCATCTTCAAACCGCGTCATGTGCAGGCGCATACCCGTCCGGAAGGCGTCTTCGCCGAGATAGTTTTCGAACATCGACAAGACATGCCCTCCCTTGGAATAGGTGATGCCGTCAAAGGCAGAGAGAATGTCACCATTGGCATTGATCGGGTTGCGGATCTGACGGGCGCTCGCGAGCGCATCTGCGCCCATAGCGCCAATACCGCGCTGGATCGGCGAGCGGTCAAAGCCGCCTGCCGGATCATAAGCGTGCATGGTCTTATAGCTCATCCATGTCGCAAAGGCCTCATTGAGCCAGATATCATCCCACCATTTCGGGGTGACGAGATTGCCAAACCATTGATGGGCAAGCTCATGGGCATGTGTGGTCAGCGCCCCACGTCTCTGGCCAAGCGAAGTGCGCTCATCGATCAGGAGCGCGCTTTCGCGATAGATAATTGCGCCGGCATTTTCCATTGCGCCATAGGCAAAGTCGGGCGCGGCGATGAGGTCGAGCTTGCCATAAGGATAGGGATAATTGAAATAGTCCTCCTGAATGCGCAGCATCTCGAATGTCGCATCATGGGAGGTTTCAAGCTGCGGCCCCTTCCCGATTGCCGCGAAGGAACGCAAAGGCACCGCCTCTGCGCGAATGGCGTTTGCCGGAATGGGACGGTTTTCGAACAGTTCGTACGGGCCAACGGCGAACGCAACGAGATAGGACTGGATCGGGCGGGTCGTTTCGAACGCATGGCGCACCCAGCCATCATCGAGCGTGGTCTGGCTTTTGTCTGCGCCATTGGTGATGACTTTGTTGCCCGCAGGCGTGGTGATGGTGACGGTCCATGGTGTCTTGAAGCGCGGCTCGTCAAAGCTTGGAAAAGCGCGGCGGGCGTCGATCGGCTCCATCTGGCTCGCAAGATAGGCGTGCCCGCCCTGCTCGGCTTTGTAAAGACCTGCAAGGCCGAGATTGAACGGGGCGGTATAATC
>CALLUH010000087.1 GCA_938011445.1 uncultured Hyphomonadaceae bacterium | reverse complement strand
CAGACCATGGTGAGAGCCTCGCATTGGGTCGGGTTGACTTTGCCCGGCATGATCGAGGAACCCGGCTCGTTTTCCGGCAAAGCCAGTTCGCCAAGGCCCGAGCGCGGCCCGGAGCCGAGAAAGCGGATGTCGTTTGCGATTTTGAACAGCGAGGCGGCGACGGTGTTGAGCGCGCCATGGGCGGAGACATAGGCATCATGGGCCGCAAGCGCTTCGAACTTGTTTGGCGCGGTGACAAAAGGCAGCTTCGTGAAGGCGGCGACCTCTTCGGCAAAGCCTTCCGCAAAGCCGGGCTTGGTGTTCAGCCCCGTGCCGACGGCTGTGCCGCCTTGGGCGAGCGGAAATAGATATTCCAAGCCTTCTTTGACGCGGCGGATGCCCAAATCCAATTGCGCGACATAACCCGAAAACTCCTGACCGAGCGTAAGAGGCGTCGCGTCCTGTGTGTGCGTTCGGCCGATTTTGACGATTGATTTGAAGCTTTCGGCCTTGTCATTCAGAGCATTGCGCAGTTTTGCAAGCGCGGGCAGGAGCGCATGGTCGATTTCTTCGGCGGCGGCAATGTGCATTGCGGTCGGGAAGGTATCGTTCGAGCTTTGCGAGCGATTGCAATGATCGTTCGGGTGGACCGGGGTTTTCGAGCCGATGGTCCCGTCCATGATCTCGATGGCGCGATTCGAGATGACCTCGTTCGAGTTCATGTTTGATTGGGTGCCAGAGCCGGTCTGCCAGACAGAGAGCGGGAAATGCGCGTCAAGCTTGTTTTCGGCAACTTCTGTCGCCGCTTGCACGATAGCGTCGCGAATGTCCGTTTCGAGATTGCCAAGCTTGTGATTGGTGATTGCCGCCGAACGCTTGATGATGCCGAGCGCGCGGATGACCGGGGCAGGCATAGTCTCCTCGCCGATCGGGAAATTGATCAGCGAGCGGGCCGTCTGCGCGCCGAAATATTTGTCATTGGGAACCTCAAGCGGGCCGAAGCTGTCAGTTTCTGTGCGGGTGTCGGTCATGGAAGGCTCCGGTGGATGACGAGTTTCTATGGATCGGGATCAATAGTTCGTTGCTAAGGTCAAGCGGGTAGTAGAAAGGTGTTAACAGTTAGCCGACCTAGTTGAGGGGATGAGTCAAAGGTAAAGGCGTCTGGCAAATCAATCGCGTGCAGATTGGTGCCTCGATAGACAATGGCGCGATTGAAGGCGGCGTCGCAATGGCCGATACGTTCGAACATATGGTCACTCTCACGGAAATAGCCGGGTGCGGGCATACCATAGGTCTGTACGTCTGCTTCGAGGCTCAACTTGTATGCAGGGTATCGTTCATCCGGCACGGTCTGATAACCAGAGGACTTGTGGCGATAGAAGGCTGTGCCGCCCATTGAAGCAGGGCAAAGATAGTGGAGCAAGGCGAGCTTTTCGTCTCCGCCGCCATCGAAATGTGGCATACGCTGAAGCGGAGCGAGATCAGCGGGCGGAGTCGTGACTATAGAATAGAAGGTTTCAACCAGTTTTGCACCCGTCTTATACTCAAACGTATCAGCAAGTAGCGGCATCAGCGGCTCGACATGCAGTCTTAAATAATCGGCCGAGATCGGTGCTCGCAGGCCCGGATAATACGGTGCCAGCGGTTTGAAGGTCTGAAGACCCGCGAATTTTACCCATGCATCGGGCTGAGGAGCGAAATGATCAATGATAAGAAGCGGCTGTTTTTCTGGACCAATATATCGGCGTTCAATCTTCCAGTTTGGCAATCCCTTCGCGACAAGCTTTGACATAAGACGTCTTTCTTCCCGAACTCTTCGCTCTTTATCAACATGATAGAAGATAAAGGCAAGATCAACTCGTCGTGCAGGACTTGCACTTTAACCGTCTGGGCTCAATAGAGGACCAGATACAGTTTCTCAGGAGCCGGATATGGCCGATACGCAAACCACTCATTCGATGCGCCAGACCGGGCCGCTGCCGGATGCGCACCCGCAGGTCAAGCAGCAGAAGACGGGGCTTTTGCTCGTAAATTTGGGCACGCCGGACGCGACCGATTACTGGTCAATGCGGCGCTATCTATCCGAATTTCTCTCAGATCGGCGCGTGATCGAGGTGAACCCGTTCCTCTGGCAGCTTATTTTGCAAGGACCAATCCTGACTTTCCGTCCGAAAAAATCCGGCCATGCCTATGACAAGATCTGGATGAAGGACAAGGATAAGTCGCCGCTGCTCTATTATACCGAAGAACAGGCACGCAAACTGTCCGCGCGGATTGGCAGCGATGATCTGATCGTGGATTTTGCGATGCGCTATGGCAATCCGTCGATAAAGAGCAAGCTGGAAAAACTGCAAGACAAGGGCTGCGACCGGATATGCGTGGTGGCGCTCTATCCGCAATATGCCGCCGCGACGACGGCGAGCGTGTACGACAAGACGTTTGATGCATTACAGAAGATACGCTGGCAGCCCGCTTTGCGCACGGCGGGCGCATTTCATGATGATCCGGTCTATATTGACGCCCTCGCCCGTTCACTTGACGGCCAGATCAAAGCGCTCGATTTCACGCCGGACGTGTTGCTGATGTCCTATCACGGCATCCCGAAATCCTATTTTGAAAAGGGCGACCCGTATCATTGCCATTGTATGAAAACGACGCGGCTCGTGCGCGAG
>CALLUH010000086.1 GCA_938011445.1 uncultured Hyphomonadaceae bacterium | reverse complement strand
CTGGATCAGGCCAAACTCGACCGTATACCAGTAAAGTGCGGCCAGATTTTTCAGCGCGTCCCATTCGAGCGAGCGTAAGCCGCCTTTGCCATAGGCTTCCATATAATCGGCGAACACCGGATTGGCGAGCATGGGCACATGACCAAACACATCATGGAAAACATCCGGTTCTTGCAAATAATCAAGCTCGGAGCGCTTGCGGATAAACTGTCCGGCGGGGAAACGACGATTGGCAAGATGCTCGAAGAACATTGCGTCCGGCACCAGCCCCGGCACCGCAACAACGCGCCAGCCCGTCAGCGCTTCAAGCTCGTCAGACATGGTCTCAAAATTAGGGATGCCGCCCTTGGCCAGATTGAGCAGGTTCAGACCATCAAGAAATTCGTCCGCCGCACGGCCCGGCAAAACCTCCATCTGGCGCTGATAGAGCAGATCCCATAGAGCATGTTCCTCAGACGTATAGCCCGCCCAGTTCTGATCTATTGTGTAGTCGCCGTTCGGGCCTGCGTCGAAGGGGGCTGTGTCTGCCATGATCATTTCCTGTCAAAAAAGAGACGCGCTGTGTCGATGGTTTCATATGAAACTTGTTTGCGATATTGACCTGTTTAGGTTTTGAAAACAAGGGGGCTATGATTGGACCTCTTCGTTGAACAGGGAAATGTGCAAATGTTAAAACTCCACGGCTATTGGCGCTCGTCTGCCGCTTACCGTTTGCGCATTGCGCTTCATCTGAAGGGGCTGGCCTTTGAGCATGTGCCGGTGAACATCGCCCCTGCCGCAAACGAACAGATGACCGCAGACTTCCGGGCGATCAATCCGCAACAGCGTGTGCCCGTGCTTGAAACCGAAGACGGCGTCATGGTCCAATCCATGGCCGTGCTGGAATGGCTTGATGAGCGTTATCCCGAGCGACCGATCTTGCCGCAGGATTTGGTGGAGCGCCAGCAGGCGCGTGCCTTGGCAGATATTATTGCATGCGACATCCACCCGCTGAACAATCTCTCCGTGCTGAAGGCTCTGCGTGAGGATTTCGGGGCGGAAAAGCAAGCTATCTCGCGCTGGTATGCCGACTGGATCTATCGCGGCTTTGGGGCGTTTGAAGAAATGATCGCGGACCGTGGAGAGACGCCATTTCTGTTTGGTACCCAACCCTCAATAGCCGAGATTTGCCTTGTCCCGCAGGTCTATAATGCCCGTCGCTTCGAAGTGGACTTATCAGCTTTCCCGAAAATTGTCGCCCTGGACGCGGCTTGTCTGAAGCTCGACGCCTTTGACAAAGCTGCGCCACAAAACCAGCCCGACGCCACCTAAGCGGCGATTAGCCCTCAGCTTCGGCTTCCGCCTCATCGCGCAGCTTTTGCTCGGCGGCATCAAGCCGGCCCAGCAAATAGGTCTCGCATGCGTCTTCCATGTCTGCCAGCTTGTTCTGATAAAAATGGTTTGCCCCGGCGATGACCTGCCGCTCGATCTCTTCACCAGTTTGAACGCGGACCTTGGTAAGCGCACGCTCCACGTCTTCAGGTGCGCAAACCGCGTCATTGTCCCCGCAAAGGATCAGGCCGGATGCCGGGCATGGCGCAAGAAAAGACAGATCATAATGATTGGCAGGCGGCGAGAGCGCGAGGAAGCCGTCAATCTCGGGTCGCCGCATCAGCAATTGAAGGGTAATCCAGGCGCCAAAAGAATAGCCCGCCGCCCAGACAAATTGCGGGCTTTCGGACATGTTCTCCACATAATCGAGAATGAACGCCGCGTCCGACAGTTCGCCAACGCCGCCGTCAAACTGGCCCTGCGATCGGCCAACTCCGCGCGAATTATATCTTAGCACGCCAAATCCGGCCCGCTCGAACATCTTGTAAAGCGTAATCGTAACAGGGTCTTGCATCGTCCCGCCCGCTTGCGGGTGCGCATGCAGAATGAGCGCAAGCGGCGCGCCCTCGACAGGCGGCTCGGTATAACGCGCTTCGATCCGGCCTGCGGGGCCAGGAATAATCAGTTCTGCCATTTGGAGTGCTCTCTCATCCAGTCATCATTATTTTGTTTGGGGAATAGGCGATATGGTGAGGTAAATGCAAGTATTTGTATAGAAACGCCCGAAACGGTGACCTGTTTACGGGGTTGGCGTAAACCGCGTCGCGTCTCCCTTTGGCCGCCATCTTGATATGGCTTTGTTTCATTTTTACCTGTGCAGGCGCAACGCGCTAAGTTATGAAGCGGGCATGATTTACGCTGACCATAATGCAACCACGCCCATGCGCCCCGAAGCACGTGCAGCCATGCTTGCAGCCCTTGATCTCGGCGCAAATCCGTCTTCGGTCCACAGGGCAGGGCGCGAGGCGCGAAAGATGCTTGAAACAGCCCGCAAACAAGTGGCGATGGCGATTGGCGGTGCGGCGCAAGATATCGTGTTTACAAGTGGCGGCACCGAGGCGAGCGCGCTCGCGCTTCACGGCCTGACCCGTCAGCTTGGCGGCAAAGCGACCCTCTTGATCTCCGATCTTGAACATTCTGCCGTGCGCGATAATGCCAAAGCCTCCGGGCTCAAGGTGCGCTACATTGCCGTAACCAGAGACGGTTTGCTTGATCTGCTGGCTTTGGGCGAGGCCCTTGCGGGTTTGACGGAGGCAGACGGGGTGCCCGTTCTTGCGCTAATGCTCGCAAATAATGAAACCGGCGTCATCCAGCCCGTCGCGGAAGCTGCGGCCATGATGCGTAGCGTAGGTGGGCTTACCCATTGCGATGCCGTTCAAGCGCTCGGCAAGATCAAGGTCAATGCGGTCCGGCTTGGCGTCGATTATCTGGCGCTCTCGGCCCATAAATGCGGCGGGCCGACGGGGGTTGGAGCATTGTGGATACGGCGCGGCGCCCCGCTCAAGCCGATCATGCTTGGTGGCGGGCAGGAACGCGGCCTACGCTCGGGGACGGAGAATTTGGCGGGGATTGCGGGCTTTGGGGCCGCAGCTGAGTGGGCGGTGAAAACCCTGCCGGCAATGGCCAAACTCGCCCCGTTCCGCGATGCGATGGAGAAACTGCTCAAGCTTGAAGCCGGGATTACCATATTCGGCGAAAATGCAGCTCGTTTGCCAAATACGAGCTGTTTTGGCCGCAAGGCCCTGCGCGCCGAGACGCAAGTTATGGCAATGGACATTGCAGGTGTTTGTGTCAGTGCGGGCTCGGCCTGTTCGTCCGGTAAAGTCAAAGTGTCTGGCGTTTTGGCTGCGATGGGCGTATCTGACGCACTTGCAAGCTGCGCTATCCGTACCAGTTTCGGCTGGACCAGCGCGCCCGAAGACTTCGAAGCGGTGGCAGACGCATGGTTGGCGGTAATTAAGCGGCGCAAGGCCGGATAGGAGACAGACCGATGGAATGTTGCGGCGGACTGGACGAGCATGAAGACGATTGCAAGGAGGTCAAGGCGAAAGACAGCATTGACCAAGCCACCGTAGATGCCGCCAAACAGCTCGAATCCGAGAACTATTCGGCGGGCTTCATCACCGATGTTGAAACCGAGTTCGCGCCCAAGGGCCTGAACGAAGACATTGTGCGCTATATCTCCGCCAAAAAGGAAGAACCCGAATGGCTCCTCGAATGGCGCTTGAAAGCCTATCAGCGCTGGCTAACCATGACCGAGCCGGACTGGGCTTTGGTCAATTATCCCAAGATCGACTATCAGGACGCCTATTATTTCGCCTCGCCAAACGGCAAAACCAAATATGAGTCTATTGACGATGTGCCCGAGGAAATCCTGAAAGATTTCGAAAAGCTCGGCATCCCCTTGCGCGAGGCGGAAGTCCTCTTGGGCGTTGAAGGCGCAGCAGAAACGGCCGCTCAAGCGCGCGAGAAACCCCGCGTGGCGGTGGATGCGGTGTTTGATAGCGTGTCCGTTGCGACAACCTTCCAGAACGAGCTGAAAAAAGCCGGCGTGATTTTCATGTCCATCTCCGAAGCCGTCCATGAACACCCCCAGCTGATCCAGAAATATCTTGGCACCGTGGTCCCCCAATCGGACAATTTCTTCGCCACGCTGAACTGCGCGGTCTTTTCTGATGGCACCTTCGTCTACATTCCGCCCGGCGTGCGCTGCCCGATGGAGCTGAGCACATATTTCCGAATGAATGCCGAAGGGACGGGCCAGTTTGAACGCACGCTGATCATCGCTGATAAAGGCTCCTACGTCTCATACCTTGAAGGCTGCACCGCACCGATGCGAGACGAGAACCAGCTCCATGCTGCCGTGGTCGAGCTGGTCGCGCTCGAAGATGCCGAGATCAAATATTCCACCGTGCAAAACTGGTGGCCGGGCGACGAGAACGGGCAGGGCGGGGTTTATAATTTCGTCACCAAGCGCGGCGATTGCCGGGGCGACCGTTCGAAAATTTCATGGACACAGGTGGAGACCGGCTCTGCGGTGACGTGGAAATATCCAAGCTGCATCTTGCGCGGGGACGACAGCATTGGTGAGTTCTACTCCATCGCCGTCACCAATGGCCGCCAGCAAGCGGACACCGGCACCAAGATGACCCATCTCGGTAAGCGGACCAAATCCCGCATCATCTCCAAGGGCATCTCGGCGGGCAAATCCAACTCGACCTATCGCGGTCTTGTCTCGGTCAACAAGAAGGCTGAAAGCGCGCGCAACTTCACCCAATGCGACAGCCTCCTCATTGGCGACCGCTGCGGCGCGCACACCGTACCTTACGTCGAAAACCGCCGCGCCGACGCCCAATTAGAGCATGAGGCGACCACGACCAAACTCTCCGAAGACCAACTCTTCTACGCCCGCCAACGCGGCATCGGCGAGGAGCAGGCGGTCGCTTTGCTGGTGAACGGCTTCGTGCGCGAAGTCTTGCAGGAGCTACCAATGGAGTTCGCCGTCGAAGCACAAAAGCTGCTGGAGGTGAGCTTGGAGGGGAGTGTTGGGTAGGTGTTGAGGCAGACCTCGGAAACCCTTCTTGAGCGCTGGCCAAACAGCCTCTAAGCCCCAATAAGCCGCCCAAACCCTTATGAAAGACACCTTCCATGCAAATAGGCGATGTGGTCCGGCTCAGATCCGGCGGACCGAAAATGACGATTACTGCGCTCGCCGACGATCAGGCCAGCTGCACATGGTTTGACCGCAACGGAAAGCGGCATAATGGCGAATTTGCGACCAGAGCGGTCGAAGCTTTCATTGCCCGCCCGCCCGAAGTGCCAAAAAAGGCATGGTAGAAGTGTCCTGACACGGCCCGGACATGGTTTTGATTGATATAATTGGTTAATCCGCAAAACATGTCTCGATGATATCGGTTCGATATATGTGTTTTGCAGGCGCACTGCTAACCGCTTGCATGTCCACCGAGCCTATACCCATTACAGATGACGTGAATGTTTTCTCCCATCGCGGATACCGTTTTATTGGTGTGCTTGATCAGGGTGTCGTGCGCGTAAAAGTGCCCTGTTGCCAGACCTATGTGGCAGATGACGCCTTTAAGGCGCTGCTGATCGAAGCGATCGAGCGCCATTTTGATGTGGAGCTGGTGACCCCCGAATTTACCAAGGGCTGGATGGGGCCATGGCAATTGGTGGCGGAGACCCAATAATCATTGTGTTCAGTTGGAGAAGTGCATCAAATTTCATATAAATTACAGCGTGTTCGTTTAGGAAATGGTGTCAAAGTTCGCGTACAAGGCAAGGTGGATGAGAGCGAATATTTAGGTCTTATAACACTTTGCGGAGTTAGAATAATGAAAAGAAGTTTCAGAAAAGATGAGCGAGGGGCTGTAGCGATCATCGTGTCTGTGTTGACGCTTGCACTCCTTTCAATCATTGCATTTTCGCTTGATATGATGATTATCACGAAGGCAAGAACCCAGATGCAATCCTCACTTGATGCGGCCGTTTTGGCTGCTTTGCAGGCTGATGTTGGTACGGGGGGCGGTGCCCGACGGGATGCGTTTAATAATTCGTTCGACGCACACACCACTGAACTCGGTTTTATCGATGGAAGCATAAATCGCGGGATTTCTTTTGAGCGGGATTTAGGATCCATAAGAGGACAAGCCAGCGCCACGGCATTGCTCGACCTCCCATTCGCGTCAATTTTCAACCAGGAGATTCGTGTCAACGTTGAAACAGATGCCCTTTTCTCATCTCCCGAATTGGAGCTTGCGCTTGTGCTAGACATTTCCACGTCGATGGAAGGGTCTAAAATCAGTGAACTGCGCAATGCAACCTCCATGGTGATTGACTCGGTTCTCGATGGAACAAGTGAAGCTGTTCTCTCGATCATTCCGTTTGGTGGGAGCGTCCGCCTACCAGCTGCCATGAACGGGCTACTGAACGGTGCGCCGTCAAATCCAAATCTGTTTTGGGCTGATGGCCTATGGAACCAATGCCTGACCTATGATCCCGATGATCTGCGTGACGGGTTCGGGCCTGGTGTCAGACATGATCCTCTTGCCCATTTCTACGTGTTCAACCGGCGTAATGCCTGGTGCCCACTGGCAGGAAACGAAGCGGTCTTTGCGACCCGTGATAATGCTGCTGCCCAGGCTTTGGTCAGTAACTTTACGGACGCCAATCTTGCTGATGGTACGTCTACAGATGTCGGTGTCAATTGGGGTCTGAACGCGCTGAGCCCACGTTGGGAAGGCGAGCTTCCGGATGCCGAGGCAGATTTTCCAGCAAAATTTGGCTCCACAACCAAAGTTATGGTGGTTATGAGTGATGGTGCCATTGTGAACCATTACGA
>CALLUH010000085.1 GCA_938011445.1 uncultured Hyphomonadaceae bacterium | reverse complement strand
ATAACGATTGCTGATTATCTGATGGGCATACAGCCCCGCCCGGAGCGTTTTGATGCGCTCGAGCAAATGCTAACTGACTTCATCGCGCAGACGCCGCAAACGATTACCTCTTCAAAGCGCCTGGCCGAACGCATGGCAGGCAAGGCTCAACTCATTAAAAACGTGCTGGGCAATTCGCTTGTAAAAGATACTGACGCCAAAGCCGAGACAGAGCTTGTCGGCCAGTATACGGCGTTCAAGGAACACCTTATCCACGATATTAGCCTGAGCGATTTTGCCGATATTTATGCAGAGACCATTGCCTATGGCATGTTCGCCGCGCGCCTGCATGATGAAACCTTGGAAGATTTCAGCCGTCAGGAAGCGCTTGATCTCCTGCCCAAATCTAACCCGTTTTTGCGCAACCTGTTTAGCTATATCGCAGGCCCAACCCTTGATGAGCGCCTTGTCTGGATCATTGATGATCTGGCCAAAGTGTTTCAGGCAACCGATGTGGCGAAGATAATGGCTCGCTTTGGCAATACGGCACAGCGCAATGACCCCTTCCTGCATTTCTATGAAGATTTTCTAGCCGCCTATAACCCGAAAAAGCGCGAAGTGCGCGGCGTTTGGTACACGCCAGAGCCCGTTGTCGATTTTATTGTGCGCGCGGTTGATGATGTGCTGAAAACCGAGTTCGGCATCAGCGATGGTTTGGCTGACAACAGAAAAATCCAGATTGAATGGGACACTGGCCAACGCGGATTAACCAAAGAAGGCAAATTAACCAAGAGCCTGGAGACGGTGAAGGAGAAGCGTATGATTCACCGCGTTCAAATTCTCGACCCTGCTGCGGGCACGGGAACGTTTCTAGCTCAGGCCATCAAACATATCGCGCCGCATATAAAGGCCACCGCGCCGGGCATGTGGGCAGGCTATGTCGAAAAGGATCTGATCCCCCGCCTGCACGGGTTTGAGCTACTCATGGCCTCCTACGCCATGTGCCATATGAAGCTGGAAATGGTCTTGCGCGAATATGGGTATAAGCCGACCGTAAAGCCCCCGCGCGTCTCGGTCTATCTTACCAATTCCCTCGAAGAAGGCGAGGCGGCAAACCAAAGCCTTCCCTTTGCCCAATGGCTCTCCAATGAGGTGAAAGAGGCCAACACGATCAAGCGCGATCAGCCGATCATGTGCGTGATCGGCAACCCGCCCTATCGCGGTGAAAGCACCAATAAAGGCGAGTGGATTATGGGCCTGATGGAAGCCTATAAGAAAGAGCCGGGCGGTGTTGAAAAGCTCAAAGAGCGTAACCCAAAATGGATCAATGATGATTATGTAAAATTCATCCGCATGTCTGAAACCCTGATCGAGAAAAATGGCGAGGGTGTGCTCGGCTTTATCACCAATCATGGCTATCTCGATAACCCGACCTTTAGAGGCATGCGCTGGCATCTGCTCAAAACCTTCGACAAGATTTACGTGCTCGACCTGCATGGAAATTCCAAAAAGAAAGAAGTTTCGCCCGATGGCTCCCCGGATAAGAACGTCTTCGATATTCAGCAGGGCGTAGCGATTATTATTGGTGTAAAGACCAAGCCAACCGTAAAAAGCGATAAGCGAAAGAAAGGCGAAGATATACCGCTTGCACAGGTTTTCCATGGCGAGCTCTGGGGCGACCGGAAAGGGAAATATAAGGCGCTGTGGAAGGGGGGATTAGCAAACATTAATTGGGTTTTGCTTGATACGCGCTACCCTCGGTATTTGTTCAGACCTTTTGATCATGAGGGGCACTTTGAGTACCTAAACCACTTCTCGCTAGCTGATTTCTTTTCCCCCAATGGTCGACCTGCGCCAGGATTAGTCACGACACATGATCAATTCGCAGTTTCTTTTTCTCCAGAAGAGGCCTTGAGAAAAGTGGAATTATTGATCTCAAGTGCGAATGAAACCGAAGCACGCGGCCTGTTCAGGTTATGCTCACAGAATCAATGGAATTATGAAAGAGCAAAAGCTGCACTTTCACAGAGTGATGTTTCAAGCGAAATCACTGCCTTCACTTATCGGCCTTTTGACAAGCGATTTACTGTTTATAATCCCCATGTCGCAGTTCATCGGCGTGAAAGAATGACCGCGCATTTTATTAGCAAAGAAAATTTGGGCCTTACCGTCTCACGAATGACCAAAGGTGAAAAATTTGCTCACTCATTGATTACTGACACTTTTACTGAAGCCATCATCTTGTCATCTAAAACATCAAATAATGGATTTACCTTTCCCCTCTATCTCTACCCCGACAATAACGAACACAAAGATGCAACCCGCCGCGTGAACTTTGATGAGAAGCTCTACAAAAAGCTGCGTAAACTGGCAAAAGACAAAACACATGGCGAGCCAAGCGAGGTGGCCGTCTTCGATTATATCTATGGCGTGCTGCATTGTCCGGCCTATCGGGAGACCTATGCCGAGTTCTTGAAAATCGACTTCCCGCGCATTCCCTGGCCTGCCAGCCCGGATGTGTTCTGGGATGTGTCCGGGAAGGGCACCAAGCTGCGCGCACTGCACCTGATGGAAGACGCCGCCATTGGCCAAACGCCCTACCCCTTTACCGGCCCTGAAGATGGAGGTGGCGACAATACCGTCGGCCAGCCCCGTTTTGAAGATGGCAAAGTCTGGATCAATGACACCCACTATTTTGACACTGCCCCGCCCGTCTCATGGGGCTTCTACATTGGCGGTTATCAACCCGCGCAAAAATGGCTCAAAGACCGCAAGGGCCGCGAGCTTAGTTTTGATGATGTGCGCCACTATCAGAAAATTCTCAAAATCCTGAGCGAAACCGACCGCATCATGAAAACCATCGACATGCCATTAGGGGAGAACAAAGATGACTGAACAGCCAAATGAGAAAGAGCTTGATATTGCTGGGACGGATGCGAAGGAAACACAGAAGACGGACAATAAGCGAAAGAATTACCTGAACATAGCCGCTTGGGGAATTATAGTCTTCGGAGCAATTGTCTTCGCTGGGGTGGCCTATGGGATTTTGGGCTCCGGGCAGCTAACGATATTTTGGAACAATATGACTGAAGCGCAAGGGGCTGTTCTGGCCGCGCTAATTACAGTCTACGCTGCTGCCATAGCTGGTGTTGTCGGGCCTGCAATTTTAGGCGCTAAGTTCAATGATCTTGACGAACAAGTGGCGAAGCTTACAACCAAGATGAATACAGCGGCAGATGACGTTGATGACCTAACGCAAAGTACTAAGAGTTCGCTGCATACGCTGACAGAGCTACTTCAACGTAACGCCGGGATTAGTCCGACTTACACAACAGATGATCTTGCTAAGAAAGATGAAATTCTCAAAGCAATGCAATCTCAGGCGGCAAACTTTGCACAAATGGCACTGGAAAACTCCAACAAGTGGGGCTCTACAAAGAGTAAATTTCGGGGGAAGTGGCCCAGCCGCCAAAACTATATCGAACTCCTCTGGCAACATGATGTTATTACAGACATGGATTATGATCTTTTTACAAGAATCGTAAAAAGCCGTGACCTGATAGGTGAAGATAAGCCTATCGATGTCGTCATACTCAACGATTTGCAGTCCGCGCTCGATAAACTCGGGAAAAAGTATGATTACTCTTAGCTAAGCGTCCTGTGCCATAAGCGCTTTTAGATCTGCCATTGTCACAGGCCTCATGTCGTTATCTTCTTTCTCCGTGCTCTCAAACCCACGCATAATCTCGCGTCTCTGTTCATCCAGTGAAAGCTTGCCGTAGCTGGTCAGCGTCGTCATTGCGCCTTCGTGGCCAAGGTTCTGGCTCCAAGCCTTGCAGGCGACCACGGGAAGCTCGCGGTTATACATTTCCTGCACGATCATCTTGCGGAAGCTGTGTGGGTTGAAAGCGGGTAGATTTACCGCTTCAAACGCTTGTGCGTATATCTTGCGGACAGGGCTTGTCGATTTCCAATGATCACGGGAAAGGCCATCAGCGCGAAACTGCTTTTCATTGTCTTGGCCTATCAGCGTTGCCGGAAAGAGCGGGTCATCTGGTCCGAAGAGCAAAACGCTATCAATGTGCGCGATCCAGTCATCGAAAATGCTCGTAAGTGTGTCGCTTAGCGGAAGAAGAAACGTATCAATCCGTTTACTGTTTTTCGTTTCAACCTCTCGCGGGTCTTGCGTCACAAGGCGGCGGCGCACCTCAAAGTGTTTGCGCTTTAGCGAGATAAGCGCCCCTACCCGAATACCAGAAATAGCCCCGAAGGCCAGCAAAGCACGGTCTCGCTTTTCGATATCGGTTGTGTCCGGCATGGCGGCGATAACGGTTTCGATCATAGCGAGGGTCGGGAAGGCTTTGTCCCGGCTGGAGGTCGCCGCGCGCACGGCCTTGTCTGATAGATTTAGATACTCAACATCATTCAGAGAAATGTGCGATTTGTAGCCAGGCCACATAGCGAGCCAGCTAAAGAAGCGTTTCACAGATTTGATTGTCGAATGGATCGTCGCAGCGGCAAGATCGAGCTGCGCCATATGCTCTTTGAAAGCCACGGCGCGGCGCTGGTCGAAGGTTTTGAAACAAGCTGATTTGGTGAATGTTTCATAGCGAGCAATAGCCATCCTGACTTGCCGGATCGTGGCATCTGACTTGCCATCTGCATGGCGTAACAGGTGAAAGAACGCACGTTTTGCCTCTTCGTTCTTGGGGTGCTTAGTGGACATTTGATTTTCCTTTCTGGGAGGCATTTAGGTCTGTCTGATCGGAAGCTTGCTCAAACAGCTGATTTACAAGGGCATTGCTGTAGCCAGTTAGGCTCGCTTGTCCCTGTGTCGGATCTTTCATTGCGGCGATGATCAATGGCAGGTCTTTGAGCTTGCGGCTTTGCTGCATTTGCGTTCCACACGCACCGCATTTGCCAGACACTTTGACGTTTTTGGAGGTAAGCTCCGAAGTGCCAACTGAGTCTGGTTTTGGCCGCTGTGGACGTCGGCATTTGCAGCAATAAAGCCTCGCCAGTCCGCAAGGCTGTTTTCTGCTTCGCGCGCGCTCACTCAGCCAGTTTTTCAGGTCCTCACCGCATATCAAGCGCGGGCTAGTATCTGGCAAGACGGGTAAGCCTTGCTTGATCCACGAGCGCACGGTGGGGATGGTGCGCCCTAGCAAGCGGGCAATTTCTGGAATGGTGTAAGACTGCGAAACGCGAATGCGCCGCGCGTCAATTTTTTGTCTGCGGCCTTTCATCAGACAACGCCATTTTCAATCAGGTCGTTTATGTCCTCGATACGCCAAACGGTAACGCGCGCGCCTAGTTTCATGGGCTTGGGGAAGCGGCCATCTTTTACGCCTGCCCACCATGTCGATTTCGAGACGGGTATCGGGCCGTTGGGGGCAAGGATTTGTTTTAAGCGCAGGAAGCCAAGTTGATGGTTTGGGTTGTCTGTCATGATGTCACCTCGTTCTGTAAAGTTCGAGGCCATCTATTCACGGACAATAGGTTCAATTGGTCGAAATCGGTAATCGATTAATTGGGTTGGTGAAATCAATTAGTCGTCAGGTTGGTTCCAATAATTATCGGTGGCTAAACGCACATGCTTTCTTACGGTATCGACATGAAGGTTTAGTCCTATCTTATCAGAGTCGCCCGCAATCTCACCGTAAACAGCGGTCCGCCTCACTTTTGGGTCATAGCCATAACCTTTGACGGCCATCGTCAGAACAATTTTTTGGAGGCTTGCAATTTCTTTAGATTGAGCACCTGAAGGCACGGAGCTTCCGTCTTTTGCTTTCACGATATCGGTAAGTTCAGTGATCGCCGCCACTACCGTATTTATGTCTGTACCTGATAACTGTTCTAGCGGGCCTTCAGCATAGACTGGCAGGCCGCAAACGATTTCCTTCAAGTCCTCAGGAAAACTTTCACCGATGCTCTCCAACCACTCGATTGCTCTTTTCGGCGTTGTGCATTCTGGCAAATCTCCAATCTCCACAGCACGATAAGCAAGTCGCGATCTTTTCGTAATGAGTTCTAGTTTTACATCGTCACCTTTGAGTTCATCTGGGGAGGAGGTTAGTATTGGCCCGGGCTCAAACCCCAGTGTCACGCAAATTAACTCAAGATAGTTCCAACACGGCATTTTCGCCCAGTGTCGAAGGTCTGCATCTTGATAGACCGATCCCTCTTCGTTGTTTTGATCGCCACAAGCGAGCAATGTACCAATAAGATCCTGCATCAATACAACTTTCCTTTTTGAACCAAGTTGTACTTTATCAGACTACCTTTCCACGGTACCGCCGCCACTTAGAGTTCTCCACAAGTACGATCAACCAACAGGTGCATATTTGAAACAAATGCATATGTTCTCTAATTGTTCTTATAACTCTAGCGTAAATGGCCCTGATGCAATGCCATTTTTCCGATCTCCCCTGCCCACCAATCTGCCATCTTTACCCGCTCTTCCCAATAGGTTGCGCGGTGGTATGCGGCGCGGATTTGATTGCTTCCTATGTGCGCAAGTTCGGCTTCGATGGCGTCGGGATTCCAGAGGCCGCTTTCATTTAGCAGGCTGGACGCGCTGGCGCGGAAGCCGTGACTGGTCATTTCATCTTTTTCAAAGCCCATGCGGCGCAAGGCTTGGTTCATGGTGTTTTCCGACATGGGGCGATCACGCGAGAAAGTAGACGGGAACACGCGGTCGCCGCCGCCTTGCTCGCTTTTCAAGCGGCGCAGAATGTCCACAGCCAGCGCTGGCAGGGGTTTGACGTGTTCGCGGCGCATCTTCATGCGGCTGGCAGGCACGGTCCACGTCGCCGCGTCCAGATCAAACTCTGACCAATAGGCTTGGCGCATCTCGCCGGGGCGGGTGTAGAGCAAGGCCATAAGTTTGAGCGCCGCACGCGTCGTGATTGAACCACTGTGATAGTTCCAAATCGCTTTGACCACACGGGCATAATCTTCGCGGCTGGTTGCCGCCGCCATATGGGTGACTTTTGGGGCAATCAACGCGTCGCGTAGAGCGAAGGTCGGGTCGTTCTCTGCCCTTGCTGTGGCGATGGCATAGCGGAAGACTTGGCCGATTGTCGTGCGTAAGCGGCGGGCGGTTTCATAATTGCCCTTGGCTTCGACGCGTTTAAGCGCGGTCAGGATTTCAGCGGCGGTGACTTCGGTTATCGGGCGGTCGGCAAGATCGGCATTGGCGAGGCTGATAAAGCGGCGCTTCTGGCGCATGGTGCCTTCGGCTTTGCCTTCCTTTTCCAGCTTTGCGAGAAGCTCGTCGGCTATGTTGGAAAACGTGTCTTCCGTCTTCGCGGCGCGTTCGATTTTATCCGCCTTCTTTTGAGCCGAAGGATCAATTCCACTGGCTAGCAAAGCTTTGGTTTCGGCGCGGCGTTCGCGGGCTTGTGCCAGTGTCACAGCGGGGTATTTTCCCAAAGACAAACTCTTCGCCTTCCCATCAAAATCATAGGCTAATCGCCAGAGTTTCGATCCGGTCTTTGTGATGTGCAGGAAAAGACGGCCTCCGTCGCTGACTTTGAAAGACTTTTCTCTGGGCTTTAGGTTGCGAACCATAGTGTCTGTGAGTGGCATAACGGGGTATTTCGGGGTATTTTTTCGGGGTACTTTCTGAAAAATACCCCGTTTTAAGGGATTTGAATGTTGCAATACCTCGATAGATACCCCGTTTTGCGCTGGATGTCGAACGACATACCCCGACCATGTCGGACAACAAAGGCCCTACAAATATTGCTAATTATATGTTTTTATTGAGTTATTACCCCATATCGGACTATATAAAACAAGTCGAATGGTACCTCTGGCCGGACTCGAACCGGCACTCCGTTGCCAGAAACGGATTTTGAATCCGTCGCGTCTACCAATTCCGCCACAGAGGCCCTCTCGGGAGGCGTTTCATTGCCGCATCTGGGGCGACACGTCAATTGTCTGTTCACGCCAAAATGTCCGAACATTCAGGCAGGCCCAAGGACACTGGCGCGTCCCCCCGCTTCGGCACTTAACCTGCATGCCGCCCAAGGGCTCTTTCCCATCAGCCAAAACAGGCTAAACATGCTGGCTCACAATGCAAACCAAACGGATCCCAACCCCATGGCGCAAATGAAGACCCTGCTCGACACCATGGACGGGATGGCAAAAGCCGCCCCGGAGGACGGGCTTACTTTGCGCGAGATTATGGACCGGCTCGACCAGAGCGCGTTCGGGGCCCTTCTGATTGTGCTGGCCATGCCGGTTAGCATCCCGTTTCTTTATGGCATTCCGCAAATCGTCTCGGTGCCGATGATTGCGCTGGCGGGGCAAATGGTCATGGGGCGGGCCGAGCCCTGGCTACCTGAAAAGCTCGGCGCACGGCGCATGTCCAAAGCGGGCCTGACGCAAATCGCGACCGGCGGACGCAAATGGTTCGGCTGGGTCGAAAAACTGGCGCGGCCTCGCCTGCAATTTCTCGCCAGCAAACCCGCCGAACGCATCATGGGTATCTTGCTCACCATCTTTTGCGCCTCGATCATGCTGCCCTTGCCACTGACCAATACCGTGCCCGGCATTGCGGTAGCGATTGTCGGCTTCGGTCTTTTGGCCAAGGATGGGTTGGTGATTATTCCGGGGCTCTTGCTGGGCTCGGGCTGGGTCATCGGCCTGATCATTTTTGGTGAAGCGCTGACGCGGATCATACGCGATTTTGTAGGAGGATTTTTCTAAGCCATGTTATCTGTCCTTGATCTCTTTCGCATCGGCATTGGCCCGTCCAGCTCGCACACGGTTGGCCCGATCCGCATTGCCGCCCGTTTTGTCAAACGGCTCGAACGGCAAGGCATGCTGGACCATACCGCAAAGATTGAGGTTGAATTACAAGGCTCGCTCGCACTGACAGGCGCTGGCCATGCCACACCGAAATCGGTGCTGATCGGCCTGATGGGGCTAGAGCCGGAAACACTTGATCCGGCAGAGGCCGACCGCCAAGTCGCCCGAACCCATGCCGATAAGACCATATCCTTGAACGGAACACGGACGGTTCCCTTTGATCCGGAAATGCATATTGTCTTTGCCTATGACATTCTCCCCAAGCTCCACCCCAACGGCATGACTCTAACCGCATTTGACGAGAGCGGGGAAAGATTGGAGCAGCGCACTTACTATTCGACGGGCGGCGGCTTTGTTGCGTCCGAAGCGCAATTGCTCAAGCCCGTCGAGGATGATCTGGTGGCGATTGACGAAGATGCGCCCTTCCGCTTTGGCAGCGCCGCCGAACTGCTCGCCCATTGTAAGGCAGAACAGCTTCCACTGCACGAGATTATCCTCGCCAATGAAGATGCCAAACGTCCGCGCGCAGAGACAGACGCCGCGCTCGACCGGATTGCCGAAGTGATGATGGCCTGTATCGACAGAGGCTTGAAAGCGGAGGGTATTTTGCCTGGCGGGCTTGAGGTCAAGCGCCGCGCTTCGGGGCTTTGGGCGACGCTGATGGCCAATCCGCAATCGAACGAACGCGAGCAATTGTTTGACTGGCTCAATGTCTACGCCATGGCCGTAAACGAAGAAAATGCCGCCGGAAGCCAAGTCGTCACCGCGCCGACCAATGGTGCGGCCGGCATTATTCCTGCCGTGATCCGGCACTATTGTTCTGACGGCGAAGATGCTATTTCCAGACGCCGGAAGTTTCTGCTGACGGCGGGAGCCATCGGTATGCTGTATAAGCAGCGCGCGTCGATCTCTGGCGCGGAAATGGGCTGTCAGGGCGAGGTTGGCGTCGCCTGTTCTATGGCCGCTGGCGGACTGGCCGCAGTCTGGGGCGCAACGCCAGTGCAAGTCGCGAGCGCTGCCGAGATCGGCATGGAGCACAATCTCGGTCTGACCTGTGACCCTGTTGGCGGGCTGGTGCAAATCCCCTGCATTGAACGCAATGCCATCGGCGCTGTCAAAGCTGTCAACGCAGCAAGGCTTGCTCTGCATGCGGTAGATCAAATGAAAGTCTCCCTTGATCAGGTGATCGAAACCATGCGCCAGACCGGGCTTGATATGTCGTCGAAATACAAAGAGACGAGCCAGGGCGGATTGGCCGTAAACGTGGTCGAGTGTTAGCGCCCACACCAAACCACGCCACAGGGTTTCCCCTTGGCGAGACAAAGCCTAGACGATGCGGTCATCGCACCAGTTTGACTGCCGCCCTTGCGGGTGGCGATAAGATGCGCTGACCGCACCGTCCACGGATCTTTTATCAGGGCAGGCGCTGGCTTATCGGGCCGCTTCCCGAGCCTTGTGCGTTTGCGGCCAGATTGCACCGCGCCGCTATAGGTTGCGCCATAGATCCCGCCTTTGCTCTGCCGGACACGTTACGACCGGTCAAAGCGCAGGGAACCCGTCCGCTCCATAAGCATCCGGACGGACCGGACACCGCTTTCTGGTGATGAAGCGAAGGGGGAGTATGGGATTGGAGGTTGGGGTGTGGGATAGGGTTTTTGTCTCCGGTCGGCTGCGCCGCCCATGAGACGCGCCTTTGGCGGCTCATGGCTGGTTTGGTTCCTAATTCGCAACTGTACCGACGATACCTGCGCAGGCAGGTATCCAGAGACCGGAGTTCAACATCAAGTGGTGCAAGTTCTGT
>CALLUH010000084.1 GCA_938011445.1 uncultured Hyphomonadaceae bacterium | reverse complement strand
ACCATTGGCGGGCCATGTGGCGTGGGTAAAGCGCAAGGGTTTGTCTTCGGTGCCCCAGAACGGGTCGATGCCGAGATTGAAGCGCGGCAGCGTCGTGGCGAGGGTGAACAGGTGGGAGCCGGCGGCGTGGAAGGCGTCACTTTCAAGGGCCATGTCGGAGGGGCGCATGACCTCATTGCCGTCTGCCCCGCGCGGGCCGAAGATGAGGCGAGCAAGGGTGAGGCCGACGGCGATGGAACCGCTTGCGCCTTTGGAGTGAAGCTCGCGGCGGCAATAGCGGATGCCGTTTGGCAGGGCGCCGGTGGAGAGGAAGAAGCCGAAAACGGGATCGGCGGATCTGTCGAGGCTGATTTGTAGGAGCGGGATATGTTCGGTATGGGCATCGAGATTGCCAGCGCGCAGATCGGCCAGAAGCGCACGGATGCCGCCCTTGCCCGCTTTGCGCACGCCCATGACTTTGGCGGCAAGATTGGTCATGCCGCCGGGAAGGAGGGCGACGGGCGTGTCGGCGGGGAGCGGACAGCGGCCGGAGAGAATTTCGGTCAGGACAGCCATTGCCGTGCCGTCACCGCCTTCCACGAGCAGGGCATTGACGCCATCTTGTTCGAAGCCGCTGAGGATGCGGGGTAGATTTTCGAAGACGTCGAGCGAATGGAACAGAGCGTCAGGTTCACGGGCGGCGGCTGCGCCAAGCACCGAGCCGCGCTTGGAGACAGAATGGCTGCGCGGGTTCGAAAGCATGCCGAACCGCCAATTCATCCGAGCACTTCCTGATTGAGCCAGAGATAAAGACCAAGCCCGGCGAAAAAGACGGTAATGCCGAGGGCTGCGGGCCAGGCAGGAAGCGCGCCGGCGGTGCCCATCGTGATCATGATGCCGTCAAAGATCATGAACAGGAAGGTCATGCCGACGCCAATGATGAGGGCAACTGTGCCAGTGTCCCGGCGGCCAAGACGTTGCATAACCGGCGCGGCCACGAGTAGGAGCGCAAGGGCTGTGAGCGGCAGGGTGAGGCGTTTGATCAGCCAGACGCGATAAGCGACAGAGGGGCGGCTGCCCGAGCCACGGAAAGATGCGAAAGCGCGCAGGTCTTTGATTGAGAGATTGCGGGGGTCAGCGGCGAGCCTGTCGATAACGAGGGGGGTCTGGTCAGTTTGCCAGAATTCGAGCGGCCGGGGCGCGGGATCAGCTCCGTCCACTGCGACCGAGGAGAGGCCGGACAAGGCCCAGCCATCGCCCGTATAGGTCGCCCGGTCCGCCCATGTCACGCCAATAATTTTCGCACTGGCATCACGTTGGAAAAAGGTCAGATCGGTCAGAGTTGTCAGGCTATCGCGTCCTTTCATACGGACAAATGTGCCCTTATCGTTCAGCCAGAGCGGATCGTCGCCAGAGACATTGCCGCCCTGATATTCACCAATGCCCCAATCATTTAGCGCCTGAACCGATGGCGGGACACGTAGATTGATAAATCCAACGGCCAGCGACGAAACCAGCAGAACGATGGGCGTTAGTGCGCGGACTTGCGCAAAGACGGAGAGGCCAACCCCTTGTAGAGCCACAAGTTCATTGCGGCGGATGAGGGAGACGAAAGTGAGCAGCAGCGCAAGCATCAGGGTGAACGGAAAGACCTGATCGAAAATGATCGGCGCGCGCAGCCACATATAATAGAGCGCCCCGCCCTCTCCGCTTGCGGAAATATCAGGAGCATTGGCGAGCGAATCCAGAAGCCCCGTCAGGACAACAAGTCCGAAAGCGGCAACCAGCCAGATCGAAATAAACAGTTTGCTGAGATATTGGATCAGACGGATCATGTCGGCTCGCTGGGCCCCATCATGATGCGCACGAGCTTTCGCCCGACGCGTTTGGCTGTGGATTCGAGATCAAAGCTGAGCAGCATGAGCGGAGGCGTTGCGACGAACAAAGCGCTGCGCAGGAACAGGCCCAACCCGATCAGCGCGATGATCCCGAAAACGGGCCAGGTTCCCATCCAGGGCGCAATAGCACCGGTGTTTGCGAGAGACTGGCCCGCCTCAAGGGATTTTTGCGCAATCAGCAAGAAGACGATGCCGACGGCGATGCCTGTGGACTGGAAAGACCGGCCATAGCCTAACCCCATGGGTAGGGCGATCAGGGGCAATAGAAGCAGCAAAAATGACCGCCCAAGCTGGGAATGTGCGGCTGTGGCGGCGATGTGCGGTTTAACGATGCCAAGTCCGTCGCCGCGCGCCTCCTTGACGAGCTCCAATATGGTCAATTCGCGTTCATCATCGCCGCGCGGCCGGAAACTGAGCACGTCGCCTTCAATGTTCCAATCCAACCGACGGAAATCGAGGTGCTCGACGATGACGGTGTCTTTGGGTGCAACGGTCAGGCCCTGACCAGTATTGAGGGTGATGCGGGTTTCGTCTTCGAGGACGCCGCGCCCTATCCGGCCGGAGGGTGCGGTGGTAATGCGCTCGCCGCCGCCGGGTAAGCCGTCCTCTAAAATAAACACGGCGCCGAGCCTGTCACCGCCGGAACGATCTTCGGTCCAGAACACAAATCGGCCATTCTGGGCAAACTTTCCTTCCTGAAAAGCGGCTTCGTCGGAGGTCTGTTCGACCCGGTCCACCGTGGCACGAAAATCATAGCGGCCAAGCGGCTGCAAGAAGCCCATCACCACCAGGCTAATAAAAGCGAGCACGCCTGCAATGATCATGAAGGGGCGCAGGATCTGGAACATGGAAACGCCCGCCGCCAGAGAAGCTGACAGTTCTCCCGTGCGTGAAACGCGGTCAACGGTGATCAGAACGCCTAGGAATAAAGCGACAGGGATGGCAAGGCCGAGATAGTATGGGATCAGGTTGAGCAGCATGCGCGCGGCAGCGCCAATCGTGTCGTCAGTATTGGACACCAGCTCGAAAATACGCAACAAACGCTCTAATAACAGGACCCCGAGCGCCAGCAGGGTCAAACCGACTACAACCTGAACACATTGTTTCAGAAGATAATTATCGAGCCGACGCATTACAGCCTTTTCATGCTGGGGAATTTGGATTTGACTGATAGCCTTCTTATATGAGTAAGGCCACAGGGCATTGTTAATTGGAAGGTGTTATCGCATGAAAATCTTATCGAGATTAACGAAAACTGCGCTTATTACACCCGTTTTAGCGGGTTTTATGACCGCGCATGCCGCTGGGCAGACGCCGCCTCTTAATGCAGACTATGATGCAGCGTTTAATATATATGAAGGCGAAACAGCCGATGTCTGCGATCCCGATCTGCTGCAAATCCGTGCAATGGTAAACAATATTGAGACCGGCGGCGTATTGGTCGTCGAGCTATATGGCGATAATGCGGACAATTTTCTGTCCAGCGAGGGCAGATTGCGGCGGATCCGTGTGCCGGCATCAGATGGCCCGATAGAGGTGTGCATGACATTGGAATCCGGCGGAACCTATGCGCTTGCAAGCTATCACGACATGGATTCGGACCGGAAGCTTGACCGGAAATGGAATTTTCTGCCGAAAGAGCCCTTTGCGCTGTCGCTGAACCGGCGGCTGAAGCTGCGCAAGCCCCGGCTCGAAGAGGCAGCGTTCGAGGTCGGTATCGAGGGCATTGAGCTGGAACTGAACCTGCGGACCGGGCGCGGCTAAGGGTCGCTTTCGGTCAAGAATTTGTTAGCGGGCTGGCACCCAGCTCGATTGCACGATATAAGCGTCACAGTCTTTTAAGGTTAAAGCGCTATCGACGGGCGCCACGTCACAAGGCAGAGTGCGCCATGTTCATGACTATGAAATCCTGGAAAAACCAGCAGCATTTGCTCAACCGGATGGGCATTAAAGAGCTGAATACAGCTTATTTCACCTATCCCGGTGTGCAGATATATCTGACATTATTGCTGATGAGCCTTGGAGGAGCGGCGTTTCTGGGCGGCCATTGGGTGCTCTTGCTTGCCGCTTGCGGTGTGCCGCTGATCGGGCATCCGGTGGTGTGGTATATTACGCACAGATTTATCCTGCATTCGAAAGTGCTGATGCGGTTCAAGGTCACGGCAAAGCTTTGGAAGCGGACCCATTATGACCATCACCAGCGGCCAAATGAGCTGTCTGTCCTGTTCGGCGGATTGCACACGACCTTGCCGCCGATCGCTCTGATTTATGGCCCGATCGGGTTTTTGATAGCCGGTCCGGGCGGGGCGGCTTTGGCGATTGCGTCGGGTATTTTCATGACAATGTTCTACGAATATGTGCATTGTATCCAGCATTTGGGGTTTATGCCGAAGTCGCGGTTTCTAGCCTTTGTGAAGCGGGCGCACCTCTTGCATCACTATCATGACGAGCACGGTAATTATTCGATTACGAGCTTTTGGCTCGATGCTTTGCTCGGGTCTTATTACAAGGACGCAACGGCGCGGGCCCGCAGCGCGACGGCCCGCAATCTTGGCTATACGGATGAGGTTGCGACGCGGTTTCCATGGGTGCGCGAGGCGACACTCGCCGCAGAGCGGGCAGAGATGACGCCACCACGCGGACAGGCAGGGCCAAGCCAAGCCTGACAATATTGGAATTCTTCAAGGGAATGCGCCTGATATGACCGTTACGATTGTTCAGGCAAAGAGCCGTACGGACATGAAGGCGTTTGCCGAGCTGCCCTATACGCTCTATCGCGGGGAGGCTGGCTGGCGGCCGCCGCTACGTATGATGCAGAAAGAACAGTTCGATCCGAAGAAGAATCACGGGCTCGACCATTTGGACATTGCGTATTG
The DNA here is from genome assembly GCA_938011445.1 of uncultured Hyphomonadaceae bacterium. Taxonomy (GTDB): domain Bacteria; phylum Pseudomonadota; class Alphaproteobacteria; order Caulobacterales; family Hyphomonadaceae; genus CALLCD01. The sequence continues at coordinate 3,485 of CALLUH010000084.1, read as the reverse complement.
GCTGGCAAAATCGGGTGAGCGGATTGTCGGACGAATTGCAAGCTTTGTGAACCGGTTTCATTTGGAGGTTCATAAGGACGCGACGGGGCATTTCGGGTTTCTCGACACCGATAAGGGGTTTCCCGAAGCTCAGACCGCATTGCTCGAACAGGCCGAAAACTGGCTCAGGGAGAAGGGCATGAAGCATATTGGCGGGCCGTTCAATTTTTCGGTCAATGAGGAATGCGGCATGCTGACGAGCGGGTTTGACACGCCGCAAATGATGCTGATGCCACATGGCCGGCCTGATTATCCGGAGCGGATGGAGGCGCTCGGCTATGAAAAGGCGGTCGATACGTTCGCCTTTCTCGGCAATACGCATGAGGGTTATCCGCGTCCGCCGATTGTGACGAAGATGCAGGACTATGTGGAAAAATCATCGAAGCTGAGCATCAGGCCCATGCATAAGGGGAAGTTTGAAGACGAGATTGCGCTCGCCATGGACATCTTTAATGATGCATGGGCGAACAATTTCAACTTTGTGCCCTATTCCGATCGTCAGGTTCAACATATGGCGCAGGAGATGAAAATCCTGATTGATCCGGCGGGGTTCTGGTTTGGTGAAGTGGATGGGGAAGCGAAGGGGTTTATCCTGATGCTGCCCAATCTGAACGAGGCGATCCGCGATCTGGACGGGCGACTGTTTCCGTTTGGTTGGGCGAAGCTGTTATGGCGGCTGAAAGTTTCAGGCGTAAAGTCTGGGCGGGTGCCGCTGAACGGGATCCGTCAGGACATACAGAAGAAGCGCTCGGGCAGCGCACTGATGCTGGCTCTGTTCGAGACTTGCTATGGTGCGATGCGGCCACGTGGCATTGAGGATGTCGAGCTGAGCTGGATTCTTGAGGAGAATGTCGATGTGCAGAATATGATCAAACTGTCGTCCGCGTCCGTCTACAAAACCTATCGTCTTTATAAGAAGCCGCTCTAAGGATGCTATAGCCACCCGTGACCTCTGTTCTTATCCTCGCCGGTTCGCGCCAAGAAACCTGCCCGCTTTGTGTCGGGGCCGGCGTCAACTCGAAGGGGCTGGTGCCGCTTGGAGGCATAAGGATGATCGACCATATGTTGCGCAGCTTGCGAGACAGTGCGGCGGTTGATGGCGAGATCTGGATTAGCGGGCTTTGTACGGATGAGCTGGCAGCGGACGCGCCTGCCGATTTGATTGATTTTATCGGTCGGGTGAAACCTGCAGGCATTGGGGATGGTCCGGCGACGGCGGTGCTCGCTGCGCTTGAGGCGGGCGCGCAGACACCGCTGCTGGTGACAACATGCGACCATCCTCTGTTAACGCCCGCGATGGTGACGTGCCTTATTGACGGGGCGGAGGCGGAGGGATGCGATTTCGCTGTGGGCCTCGCCACGCGGACGGTGATCTCGCAAGCTTATCCGACAACAAGGCGGACATATCTACCATTTGGCGGTGAGGGCTATTCAGGCTGTAATCTGTTCCTTCTGCGAACTTCACTTGGCCAGAGGGCGGTCGAGTTCTGGCGCACGGTCGGCAAGGATCGTAAGAAGCCGTGGAAGCTCGCCCGACATCTTAGCCTCGGGACATTTTTCCGGATGATGTTCGGGCGGCTCGAATTGGAACCGGCCTTTGCGTTTGGCTCGCGCCAGATCAGGGCGAAGATTGCGCCGATCATAATTCCCATTGCTGAAGCGGCGATTGATGTGGATAAACCGGCTGATCTGGTTCTCGTCTCGTCTATACTCGCTAAAGCTGGCTGAACATGTCTGACAAGCTTGCCAAAGATACCGGCGCACGCATCGCCGCCAATACCGGACTGATGTTTATCGGCAAGGGTGGCGGGGCTGTGTTTAATGTGGTGGCGATGGTGCTGGCGACACGCATATTGCCGCCCGCAGAGCTTGGCGCATTGTTTATCCTGCACGCATTTATGCTGCTTGCCTCCGAGCTAGGGACGTTCAAATCATGGCAAGCGCTAATCCGGTTTGGCGTGCCGCATCTGGCCTCTGGTGATACGGGCGCATTACACCGGCTTTTGAGATTTACCCTTGGGCTCGATATTGTCATGGCGCTAATCGGCAGCGTGATCGCGGCGGGCTTTTTATGGTTTGGCCATGAGCTTTTGAAGCTCGACAGTGAATATCTACCAATCGCTCTTGGCTATTGCGCGCTCGTGGCGCTGCGGCTGCGTTCAAGTGCGCTGGGGACATTGCGGTTGATTGACCGGTTCGATCTTTTGGCAATGCATACGCTTGTTCAGCCTATGACGCGCTGTGTCGGCGTGGTGGTGATTATGCAGACCGGCGGAGGCTTTGCCGCTTTTGCGCTGGTCTGGGCGGTGGCCGCGCTGATGGATTATGCGGTTTTGTGGGGGCTGGCGCTCTGGCAGCTTAAAGTGCGCGATCTGCTTGCGGGATTGTTTGCCAAGCCGCCAACTTTGAAAGCGCCAGAAAAGGGGCTGTGGTCGTTTTGCTGGATTGCGAATATTGACGCGTCGATTGCAGTGGCCAAGCTGGAGCTTCCGGTGCTGCTTGCGGGCGGGGTGCTGGGGCCGGCCTATGCGGCGGTGTTCAAAATTGCCCAGCAAATTGCGAGCGTTCTGGTGCGCGGGACGCAGCAGCTTGACGAGGTGATCTATCCCGAGCTTGCCAAAATGGTCGAGGCGGGACAGACGCACAAGATATGGCCGCTGATCTTGCGCACGGGCGGGATTATGGTGGCGATTGCGCTTGTGGTTGGGGGTGTGGTTGCGGTGTTCGGGCCAGATGTCTTGTCTTATGCTTTGCGGGCCGATTATGGGCCGAGCGCGACGCTGGCGCTTTTTCTGTTGCTGGCGGCGTCTATTTCGGCGGCCTATGCGCCGCTCTTGCCGACGCTTTATGCGGCAGGCAAGCCTGCCCGCGCCCTCTTGGCACGGGCGAGCGGGGTGGGCGTGTTATTGGTGCTGTTTGTTGTTCTGGCCCAGAGCATAGGCGAGAACGGGCCGGGCTGGGCGTTTATCATTGGCGACACTGTGGCGCTGGTGCTGGCGGTGGCGATTACCCAGCGCACACTTTCCGAGCAAGTTATGCTCGACCGACAAAAGACAACAGGCTGATTGGATTAGATTATGGCTGGGACGGCGCTTTTTGATTTGGACAAGACGATTACACGGCACGGCACATGGAGCCGCTTTGTGCGTTATGCGACAGGCGGGGGTCTCGACTTTTGGGGGAAGTTGCCGCTCGCAGGGCTTCAGGCCCTAAATTACAAGGCCGGATTTGCTGATCGGGCCTCGGTTAAGGAGCGTTCGATCGAGCTTTATCTTCAAGGACGCAGCCGCGCCGAACTCGAAGCGCTCGCGCGGGGCTTTGTTGAACGGGATGTGGCGGGCGGTTTGCGCAAACAGGCGCGAGCGGTGATCGAGGAACACAAGGCGGCGGGCGACAGGCTGTTTATTGCGAGCGCAGCGGTGGATTTGATTGTTTCGCCAATGGCA
>CALLUH010000083.1 GCA_938011445.1 uncultured Hyphomonadaceae bacterium | reverse complement strand
CCATGGGCGGGTTCATAGCCTGCGCGTGCATTGAGCCGTACGCCCGGTTCACTGAGCGAGCCTGGATTATTGGCAACCAGTGAGAAAGAATCATCCTCATAGGCCAGATCGCCGCCAAAGAAAAAGCCGCCAGACTGAACCTGATGCTCGTAAAGGAAACCGACGCTTGCCTTGATTTCCGGCGCACCTTTCAGGTCAAGATCCAGCGCGCACTCAATCGTTTGCGCTTCGAACTCTGGCGATCCGGTAGCCGCCGTTACATTTGTACAAGTTGGTCCTGCAACCCCAGTGGTGAAATTAGAGCCGCTAAGGAGCCCTGCCTGCGATGCATTGAGGTTACGATACTCCGCATCCAGCCAGCTTGCGTGAGCATAGATGTTCAAGCCATCAATGGGATACCAGTTCGATTCCAGCTCGATGCCTTGAATGCGCGCTTCGCCCGCATTGATCCGCGTGAAGCCCCCGGTTGGAAGCGTCCCGCTAATTTGTAAATCTTCATAATCATTGAAGAAATATGTGGCGTTCAGGGTCAGCGCATTTTCAAACCATGATGTGCGCAAGCCCGCCTCATAAGCGTTCAGATTTTCTTCTTCAACCGATGCAAAACAGGCGGCTGCGCTAAAGCAATCAGGGGAGAATCCCGGCGTCTTGAACCCCGTTGCAAAGGAGGCGTAGACCAGAACATCCTCGGTGACTGAATAATCCGCCTTCACCGTAAAGGTCACATTGTCCGTATCGAGACTCTCGACGATGGGCGTTGGCGTACCGACGCTGTTGCCGGTAAAGTCGCGCTCTTCGGTGGTATAGCGCACGCCGCCCGTTAGAGTGAACGCTTCGGTAACGTCATACGTCCCCTGTCCGAACACAGCGAAAGACTGCGTGTCCACCGTGATCGCCGCCGGAATGAACGCAAAATTCGTATCCAGCTCGACACTTTCATCATAATAATAGAGCCCGCTGACAAAATTGAACGGCCCGGAGAAATTACTCGAAAGGTTCAGCTCCTGGCTGAACTGGTCCTGCTCGGTCTCTTGTGAGAACGGAAACGAGATCAGCGTGCTTAGATCATCATTCAAGGAACGGAAAGCGGAGATGGACTCAACGCTGAACAGGCCAAGATTGCCGTCCACTTTCAGCGATGTGCCAAAAGATTCAACATTTGCGCTGTAATCGGTAAAACAGCCATCCTGAAACACGCTCGAACAGACTACGCCAGCAAGCGGCTCCACGGTGAACAGATCCCCGTCCACATCGGTTACGACAGACGGATCATCACTCTCGGCGATGATTGAGCTGGGGGTCGGCTCGGAATCGTCGTCGGTATAGTCAATCGTAAACTGCGCCGACCAGTCCGAGTTGAAATTGTGCAGCAAGCTGCCCCGGAAAGACAAGACCTGTTCATCGCCGAAATCTTCCTCAACATTGTCTGCAAAGATGCCATTGGGGTTGAGGTCAAAAAAGCCGTCGCGCTCCTTGTAAAGCACGCCAACCCGAAGCGCGGTATGGTCGCCAAAACCCAGATTACCAACACCGCGCACGCTGAACCGCTCATCGCTGCCGCCGGTAAAATCCACATCCAGCGTATCGTCAAATTGCGGCGCGACGCTCGTCACCTTGATTGCCCCGCCATTGGTGTTACGTCCGTAAAGCGTGCCCTGTGGTCCGCGCAAAACTTCGATCTGCTCGGTGTCGATCAAGTCAAGCAGCGAGCCGACCGTCCGGCCAAGATACACCCCGTCAATGTAAATCCCCACGGCCGGATCAACCGCGCCGCGCGACTCATCTTCGCCGACACCGCGAAAGAAAATCCGCGCTGACGAGCTCGTGCCCGTCCCTGTCGAGATGACCACATTCGGTATTTGCGCTTGGAGATCGTTGACATCGGAGATCTGCCGCTTATCCAACTGGTCCGCTGTCAGCGCCGTTACCGACACCGGCACATCCTGCAAATTTTCTGATCGGCGCTGCGCTGTCACCGTAATTTGCCCGAGCGTCCGCGCGCTGTCTTCGGTCCCTTCTTCAGCAGCATCGACCGTCTGGGCAAAACCGGTTATCGGCAACATCCCAAAGGCAATTGCAGCCGAAGCCGTTCCCAAATTAAACTTTGACCTTGAGCGCATCTTATTCCTCCATTGGATATATCTTTACCGACTGTGTAAGGCTAAATGATATATCAATTCAAGAGTCGATTTTCAGTAAAGATCGCCAATTCCGCTGAAAAGGCCCCAGCCCCTCGTATTCTCGCCATTGCCCAGCTGTTCCTCGGTCCAAACGAGACTCATTTGCAAGAGATCAGCTTGTGATTCTGCTTTTTCTATATATTTCAGTTATATACGCTGTATCTACACGGAACAACAAGCGCTGTTTGTTCAAGTCAAACCGTGGCAATTTGACCCCGATACGAAGAAGTCGATTGCCCTCTAATGCTAAGCTGTGACATAAATGATATATCTTTTAAGAAAATGACATTTGCCGGAGAAAAACCCATGCCAGACGATATGACAGCTTCAAGCACCGAGCTTAAAGGTGTTCTCAAACAAGTCCTGGGCGAAACCGGACTGGCGGATGATGCACCAACGCTCACCATTATGAGCCAGGACATTTGGGCCAAAGGCAAGACAGCCGAGTTTGTCGCCTCCCCTGAAACGCTCCCTCAATTACAAGAGACGGTCCGCGCCGCACATGCCCGCGGCATCTCGCTCAATCCGCGCGGCGCCGGCATGTCCTACACTAAGGCTTATGCGCCTGACCGCCCCAATGTCGGTATTCTCGATCTCTCCCGCCTCAACAAAATCATCGAACTGAACACAGACGACATGTATGTCACCGTTCAGGCCGGCTGCACATGGGCGAGCTTGCTCGAAGCGCTCAAAGCCAAAAATGTCCGCACGCCTTTCTGGGGACCACTATCAGGATTGACCTCCACGGTCGGCGGCGGGCTCTCCCAGAACAATGCCTTTTTCGGCGCAGGCAAATATGGCTCGACCGGAGATAGCGTGCTCTGTGTCGCAGTGGTCCTCGCTGACGGCACACTCGTTCGCACGGGCACCGGCGGCACGGCGGGAGCAAAACCGTTCTGGCGTCATTACGGGCCAGACCTTACCGGGCTGTTCGTCGGCGATGCAGGCACGCTTGGCTACAAAGCCGAGATCACCTTCCGGCTTATCCCCATGCCCGCTCATGAAGACTGGGCCAGCTACGAGTTTACCAGCCGAGACGCCTGCGCCCGCGCCATGGCCCAGATGATGCGCGAGGATATTGCCAGCGAGATTTTCGGGTTCGATCCGGAGCTCACCAAAGTCCGCCTCGCCCGCGCCTCGCTCCTGTCTGACGCGAAAACGCTAACCAATGTCATCAAGTCCCAAGGCTCGCTTCTCAAAGGCCTCAAAGAAGGCGCAAAAGTCGCCATGGCCGGGCGCGGCTTTATGGATGAAGCCGCCTACACGCTTCACTTCGCCGTTGAAGGCCGTTCAAAAGCCGGCGTCACCGAAGAGATCAAAATCCTCAAAGACATCGCCGAGGCCAATGGCGGCAAGGAGATTGAAAACTCCATCCCCAAAATCATCCGTGCCAATCCATTTGGCCCGCTCAACAGCATTCTCGGGCCCCAAGGCGAACGCTGGGTGCCCATTCACGGCATTGTTCCCGTCAGCGAGGGTGAGGGCTGCTGGCGTGATATTGATGCAGGCTTTGACGCCATGCGCGACGAGCTTGACAAGTACGACATCCTCACTGGCGCTCTGATCACATCGCTTGGCACAACAGGCTATCTCATCGAGCCGGTCTTTATCTGGCCCGAAGAGATTTACGAGATCCACGAACAGACCGTCGAAGATCAGGTCTTGGCGAAGATGCCCCGCCACGAACCGAACCCTGACGCGACAGCGATTGTGGAAAAAGCCCGCGCCACGGTGCTCGAAACCTTTAGCAAGCATGGCGCTGCCCATTTCCAGATTGGCCGGACCTATCCTTACAAGGCGGGCCGCGACACGGACGCGTTCGCTTTGCTTGAGCGCATAAAAAGCACGCTCGACGAGAAGGGCATTGTCAATCCCGGTGCGCTTGGTCTGAACGAGCTATAGTGTGGACAATCGGAGGCAGCGCCTCCATTTACTCAACTCGTGTCTCGTCACAAAGCGTCCGCCGATAAAGCTGACCATCACGGAACCAGTGCCATGTCCGAGCGCGGTGCTTACCGCCCTCGCCCATTGCAATAATCTCGAAAAAGTTCGCGCCGGGCTCGTCCTTGCGCTGAAGGTTGAGCAGGATCAACCCGTCATCGGTTTCCCAGCTAAACCCGTGAAATGTCGGTGTGTCATACCAAAGCTTGCCGTCGCGCGGGATGCCTTCGAACAGATCATCCCTGACCCGTCCATCCTCCCACGCAAAATGGATATGCTGGCGATAGAACACCTCGCCGCCATCATCAGGAAACTCGCACACAACGCGCGTGCGATGCTGGTCCTCGACCTCCGCTTGAACATTAATGTGGGTATAAGTGCCCTCCCAGACACCTTTATGGGCGCGGGTTGCAGGGTACATATTGGCGGGATAATCCGGCATTCTAATCCTCCTTGGTTCTTGTCTGATACGCCGCAAATCGCGCACCAATATCTGCCAGCCGTTCGCGGAACCAGCCGCGATCATCCAAACAGCCGCGCCCTTCCAGCCCATTTGGTTGCATGGTTGGCGCGGCTTCATAGATCGGCGCAAACGCTTTGCCGGGCACGCGCATCAACAGGTTCGTCATAGCCGGTCGCGCCCGCTTGGCCCGCAGTGCGCCAATATCAATCACGCTCGCTGCATTCATTGACGGCCCTGTATCAGCATCCGCCAGCACTTTCCCATCCGGACTGATGATCTTCGACATCCCATCGGCAGACGCTGACGGCATCGCCGTTCCCATAATCCCCGCCGTATTGGCCGAGACCACATAGACCGAGTTCTCAATCGCGCGGGCGCGTTTGGCAATGTCTTTCGGGGTCAGGCTCGGGCTTGCCACTTCGCTGGTCGAATGGGCCAGAACTTCGGCCCCGTTCATCGCCAGCGCGCGGGCAATTTCGGGAAACAATATCTCTTCGGATGCGACCGGTCCGATCCGCCCGATCTCGGTATCAGCCACCGGAAACACATTCTCTATCCCAACCTTTTCGACATAGCGGTCCCAATAATCAAACGAGCTTGGCGTTGTAATCGAAATCGTCCGCAAATACCGATAATGCAAAACTCTGTCGGGCCCGAACAATAGGTTCGCCTGAAAATACATCTCCGGCGCTATCTCATTGCGCTCATAGAGATTCGCTGCCAGATAAAGATTGTTCGCCGCCGCAATATCGGCCAGGGCCTTGTGGACGAAACTGTCAGGCTCGAACGCCGCCTTCGCCCGCCAATCTCTCACCCCCTCGCGCATCGGGAACCCCGTCAGCACATATTCCGGCAGCACGGCCAGACGCGGCGCAAGCCCTAAAAACAAATTCGTCCACCCCGCCGTTGCGCGGACCTCCTGCCCAATCCGGTCGAGATTGTGCTTGATCCGGTCATGCGCCGCTTCGACACGCTCATCCTGATTGACCGCATCGCAAACGGTTTGCAAGGCGAAGGCGGAATAAGGCTCGGGCGTGGACATATTCTCTCCAGTCTCGGTGAAATCTTGGTTTGGTATATCTTATCACGCCACTCATGAAACTCGACGATTATTTGGCATCGAGGCGCAGTTTTCCGTCCAACGCTAAAAAAACGTCCCGTCGGCCTCAAAGCTGATAGTCCGCCGCTCCTGCGCAGCCATTTGCGCGGCCAGCCCCATCAGCACGGCCCGCCGACCATCCTCCAGCGACACTTCGGGCACGCCTCCACCGCGCACCATCTCCAGAAACTTCTGATGCTGGAAAAATGTCGAGCCATGATGATCTCCCGCCGCCACCAGTTTGGCGTCAAGTGCTACCGTTTGCGTCACCGGTGCCTTGGGCGCACGCGGATAAAAGCTAAGCTCCGGCTCCGGCGGCCCCTCCAGATCCTCCGGCCAGAAACGCTGCGGTCCGGGCACGCGGGCCTCAATTTTGCCGGCAGCCCCCACCGCCATAATCTCTTCATTCCAGACCGTTCCATCCGCAAACATACAAAGCTCAAGCATCGCCCGCGCCCCGTTCGCAAAATCGAACACCACATAGCCGCCATCCCAAATGTCCGGCTGCTCCCCGCCATAACGCTCGTCAGAATGATTGACCATCTGCCCCGCCGTCGCCGATACGCGCACCGGATCAGACCCGAGCGCCAGCCGCATCAGATCGAAAAAGTGGCAACATTTCTCGACCAGCGTGCCGCCCGTATTGCGGTTAAACCGGTTCCAGTCGCCAACCTTCTTGAGAAACGGCATTCGGTGCTCGCGCAGAGTGAGCATTTTTATCCCGCTCGTAACCTCCAATGCCCGCTCAAGAAACGCCGATACAGGTGGCATATAGCGATACTCCATCGCCACCCAGATCGGCGC
>CALLUH010000082.1 GCA_938011445.1 uncultured Hyphomonadaceae bacterium | reverse complement strand
GCCAATCCCCGCCGCATCGCTAATCGTCGCCCCCGTCAAAGACGTGATCAGTTCCGGCATCACAGGGATGATAATGCTCACCCCCATCATGTCGATAAATACGACGAGCGCCACAAACAGAATGGCATGTCGGGACTGGACGGTTTCTGCGGGATTCGCGTCAGTGGTCTCCATGGCAAGCCCCTCCAAGGCTGAATATGGAAGGCACCCAAGGATAAACTGGTCAGCGGGTGCGCGTTAAATTGTCGGTATTAAATTGAGTGAAAAAGAGATGCGTGTGCGGATGGGTCTATCGAAAGGGTGATAGCGGCTTTCCAGTAAAACAGACGTGCTTGGAGCAGGTCATCTTGCAGTCTCTCTTCTCATGCTCTTGAGTGAGCCCGACAAGCCATACGCGCAAAATCAACCTGCAGTCAACACCGCCCACGCAATCATTGCGCTGCCGACATATCCCGCGCCCCATATCAATGTCCGCAGATAGGGTATGCCGAGCAGATAAGCGGGCACATAAAACACCCTCGCGCCTAGAAACAGTCCTGCGCCCCAAATCGTTAGTGTGTTCGAAATCCCGAGCATATGCGCCACCAGAACCAGCGGTGCAAACACGGCGATCGCCTCGATATGATTGCGCACCGTGCGCCGCGCCCTGCCCGTAAACACCGAGCCTTCGCGGTCCGCGTCGCGTGCGCCGAGCCCCCAGCCAGGCGCATTGAGCACCGTGTCCATCCCCTGCATTCCATAAAGCACCAGCAAAATCACCGCGCTCAGCGCCAAAACCCAAAGTTCATAACTCATCTTCTGCCCTCCTGACTAAGCCCCAAATCTTACACCCCAAGCACATTTTCTCCAAATTCGGGCGGCCAGTTCAGGCCTCGGCCCCATCTTGGGTAATGGCCCGACGCGCCAGATCCGCCAGAAAGGCCGAGCGTGTCATGCCACGGATTTTGCAAGTCTGGTCGATTGCCGCAAGCAATCCCGCATCAAACGTCATATTCGCTGGCACTTTGCGTCCGGTCATCTCGATCAATGGAACTGCCAGCAGAAAAGCACCCTTTGAGAGTTCCTGCCGGACAGCGTCATCGGCAAGCAAAGCATCTGCATCGCGCACAGAGGGCACGTCCATATCTTCAAAGAAAAATGCCAGCGCCTTACTCGCCTCGGCCAAGAGGTCATCCAGATTATCACTTGCCGAAAAGCACCCTTCCGCATCCGGAAAATGGATGCCATAGGCGCTCTCTTTCTCCTTATGAACAATCCCGATAAAGGTCTTCATATCGTCTCCTGTCTAAAGCCAGCCAGCCTGTTTGTAGAGGCTGCGGACCGTTCCTTTTGGTAAGTCTTTCTTCGGGTGCGGCACGATCACAGTGCGCTTACCTTTGCGAAATTTATGGTGTGAACCTTGAACACCGATCAGTTCGAACCCGTCTTGCAGCAGCAATTTGCAAATCTTGCGACTGTTTGTTTCCATCAGGCACACCCTCATTATGCGCATTATAATACGCATATTATGCGCATATAGCAAGCAAAACTTGCAATCACGCCCAGTCCGGCGCAAAGCCATGTGTGATCTGCTGCAATCCTATGAGCCAAACCCACCATGAAGTTCCTCGACCAGTGCAAAATCTATATCGCGTCCGGCTGGGGCGGAAACGGCTCGTCCTCGTTCCGGCGCGAAGCCTATGTCGAGTTTGGCGGCCCTGATGGCGGCGATGGCGGCAAGGGCGGCGATGTCTGGGCGGTCGCAGTGGAAGGGCTCAACACGCTGATCGACTATCGCTACCAACAGCATTTCAAAGCCGAGCGTGGCGGAAACGGCATGGGCAAACAGCGCACTGGACGCGGCGGCGAAGACTGCATCGTCAAACTGCCAGTTGGCACGCAGATCTTCGAGGAAGACCGCGAAACCCTCATCGCCGACCTTACCAAAATTGGCGACCGCGTTCTCCTTGCGCCCGGCGGCAATGGCGGCTGGGGCAATATGAAGTTCAAGACCGCCACCAATCGCGCGCCCCGCCAAGCCAATAAGGGCGCGGCCGGTGAAGAACGCACCATCTGGCTCCGGCTCAAACTCATCGCGGACGCCGGCCTTGTCGGCCTGCCAAATGCCGGAAAATCCACCTTCCTCTCTGTCGTCACTGCCGCCAAACCCAAAATCGCCGACTATCCATTCACCACGCTTTCGCCCGGGCTCGGCGTTGTCGATTTCGGTGTCAGCGCGCGCTTTGTTCTCGCCGATATTCCGGGTCTCATCGAAGGTGCCGCCGAGGGAGCTGGCCTCGGCCACCGCTTTTTGGGCCATATCGAACGCTGCAAAGTCCTATTGCATCTGATCGACGGCACGCAAGACGATGTGGTCGCAGCCTACCAAACCATTCGCGGCGAGCTGACAGATTATGAAATCGACCTTTCGACAAAGCCGGAAATCCTAGCCCTCAACAAAATCGACGCTCTGACCGAAGACCAAATCGCCGAAAAAAGCGCCGCCCTCGAAGCGGCCAGCGGACGTGCGCCCATGCTGATCTCGGGCGTTGCGCAAACCGGTGTTACAGACGCCATCCACGCGATTGCCGGACATCTGGGCATCTCGGATGCACCAGAAACCGCCCCCGCAAATGAAGGCTGGACACCATGACCTCGCCGCTTTCCAAAGCGCGTCGCATCGTCGTCAAAACCGGCTCCAGCCTGATCACCGACGCAAGCGGCACCCTGCGCATGGACTGGCTCGCCACCCTTGCGGGCGATATTGCAAACTGGCGCAAACAGGGGCGCGAAGTCCTCCTCGTGACCTCCGGCGCGGTGGCGCTTGGCCGTCCTTTGCTCGGCTCCAAAGGCCAACGTCTTGACGAGAAACAAGCCGCCGCGGCCCTCGGTCAGCCCCGCTTGATGAGCGCTTTGAGCGACGCCTTCGCCCCGCATAAGCTGAGCGTTGCCCAAGCCCTGCTCACCCCGGACGATACAGAGCACCGCCGCCGCTGGCTCAACGCCCGCGCCACGCTCGAAACCCTGCTCGAAGCGGGCACCCTCCCCATTATCAACGAAAACGACACCGTCGCCACCGAAGAGATCCGCTATGGTGACAATGACCGCCTCGCCGCCCGCGTGGCGCAGATGATCTCCGCCGATGTGCTTATCCTACTGTCCGATATTGATGGGCTGTATACTGACAACCCCAACACCAATCCCGACGCCCGGCACATCCCGCTCATTGACAATCTCACGCCTGAAATCGAGGCCATGGCCCAGGGTGCAGACACGCGCGGCCTTGGCTCTGGCGGCATGGCCACAAAGCTCGCCGCCGCCCGCATCGCCCAAAATGCAGGTTGCGCCACCGCCATCACGCTTGGCTCCAGAGACGCCCCGCTCAAAGCTCTCGAAGATGGTGCCCGCGCCAGCTGGGTTTTGCCCACCCTCTCGCCAGACACCGCCCGCAAAGCCTGGCTCAAAGGCCACCTCAGCCCAGAAGGCACGCTCACCATAGACGCAGGCGCGGCCAAAGCCCTCAGCAAAGGCGCAAGCCTTCTGCCAATCGGGGTAAAATCCGTTAGCGGACAATTCTCGCGCGGCGCAGCCCTCGCCATAGAGACGGAAACCGGCACCATAATCGCCAAGGGCATCACCGCCTATTCCGCCGCCGACATCCGCGCTATCGCCGGACAGCACACAGACCAAGTGCCCGAAATCCTCGGCCTCGCCCGCCGCCCTGCCATCATCCACCGCGACGATATCGCCCTCGAAGACTAGGCCGCCTCGACCGCCTCGACACAGCTTGCCGCCTTCA
>CALLUH010000081.1 GCA_938011445.1 uncultured Hyphomonadaceae bacterium | reverse complement strand
TTCGGGCGGCGTGGGCGCGGATTTGGCCTCTATGCCGCCAGTGGCAAACAGGTTGCGGGCGAAATCGACGCGGGCATTGTGGCTGGCGAGCGGGCCGAGCGTGGCAAGGAAGATGGCAGGTCGGTTGCCCGAGCGCTTTGCCTGTTTGTCAGCATGATCGCGCAAATGCTCGAACGGCTCGGACAGGCGCATCGGCCAGAGTGGAGAGACGAGTGTTTCGCCCTCCGGCGCGGGCATGCCTGCGGGGAGGTCAGCGGAGAAACCATCCTTGCCTTTGAAGCCCGATACATCCGCAATCGGCGCGTCGATCTCGTCGAGGAGTGGAAATTCGCTGATGCCAGTGAGCGGAGTTTTGCGCTTGGCGACGGAGGCTTGCAAGGCTTTGCGGGCTTTGGCGACGTGGCTCTGTATGGTGTCATTTTCCAGCGCTGCGCCAAAGCCGCTCTGGGCTTCAATCTCCTGAAAGAAAGCCCATGCCGCTTCGCACAGATCTTGCGCGTGGCGCTCGATGAACCAAGCCCCGCCAGCGGGATCGGCGATGCGGCCAAGCCCGCTTTCCTCTTGAGCGATGATTTGCGTGTTACGGGCGGTCCGGCGGCCAAGCTCTTCGGCCACGCCGAGCGCGTCGGTGAACGGGCGGAGGGTGACAATATCCGCGCCGCCCACCCCTGCGGCAAAACAAGCCGCCGTGCTGCGCAAAAGATTCACCCAAGGGTCGCGCTTGGTAAGCATGCGGGCGGCGCTGACGGCCTGAATTTGCATGGGCGCTGGCGCCAAGCCAAGCGCGTCGAGGCAGCGTGCCCAAAGCTGGCGTAGGGCGCGTAAGCGGGCAATCTCTGTGCCGTAATTGGGGCCGACAGACAGCGTGAAGAGGAGCTTGGGCGCAATGGTTTCCGGCGACAGGCCTGCCGCATCGAGCCGCCTGAGCGTGTCGATGCCTTGGGCGATGAGGCCCCCAAGCTCTTGCGCGTCAGCGCTGCCTGCATCGTGGAGGGGCCTCGCGTCGATACGGACGAGATGCGCGTTGGGGAAATCGGTGGCAAGGGCGCGGGCGAGATGGGCCGTTCGGGCAAAGGCGCTGTCAACGCTTTCTTCGAGCGTGCCGAGACGTGCTAGGGCGGCGAGTGGGCTGAGATTGAAAGCGAGTTTTGCCGATTGCGGTGCGGGTTGAGCCTTGGCCCAATCGGCGAGCAGCGTGGCGGCTTGGAGGCCGTAGCCTGCTGTCGGGCCTGCACAGTCGAGGGCGATTGTGGCAATGCTCGCATCGACACCTTCGAGCGCTGCGCCAAGGTCTTCGGCGGAGGCTATCGCGCAACCATGGCGGCCTTGGGGATCAATGACAAGCTCGATGGAGCTGACCCCGCGCTCAAGGTCCCGCAGGATTTCGAGATTTGTCGTTTTTGGGTCGGGGTGACGAAAGCTCTGGCGGATGTCCCAAGGCAGATGTGGGTCGCGGGTAGCTGCCGCGCCGCGCAGGAAAGGGGCCGTGCCGGGTGTGCCGAGGGGGTCTGTCGCGGTCGGGAAATCGGCTTCGCGGTATAGCGGGTTGATGGCAAGACTGTCGGCTGTGGTGCGGGTCAACTGATCTGGCGAGCCGCCTTTGAGAGCCTTGGTAACGGCCGCGCGCCACTGGCTTTCATCAGCCTCGGGGAAGTCGCCCGACAGGGAAAGAAATTCGCTCGACATGTAGCCCTCTTCAATAATGCAGGGTCAACTGGCCGAACGAGGGGCAGGGCGTCAAGAGGGCGAATGGGCGCGGGGACGCTGGCGTTATTCTTGCGGCGGCGGATATGTTGGCGCGGGGAAGGGGCGAGAGACGCGGTCGGCACAGCTGGGCAATGGGGTCGCTTGGGCGTCATGCCGTAGGCTTTCTAGGTAAATCCAAACCTCGTCGTCGAGATCATATGGCTCCTTGCTCGCAGCTTCCAGTTTGGCGCGAACGGTGGGCCAGTTTGGGGGCGCGTCGATGGTTATCAGGTTCCAATCAAGATCGTAATAGTGTTTGGCCGTTATTGTGGCGTCGTAGAAGTGTGTGTCGTCGCCATGGTTTCGCGCCAGATAGTTTGCTCTTTGGTGCGCAATTGGAAAACTCGGTTTGATGGTTTCGGTTCGTTCGATAATTCCGGCTCCGGCATGGCAAAATGTCTGCGCGTCAAGTTGCTCCCAGCCCGGTGCGCGCGGCCGCTCGACGATACTGACATGGGGCTGAAAGTCTGACCAGACGAAGTTTGAAAGCCCGTTGATGTGGCGTGCGCCGGCGTTGCGCGGATTGTAGAAGGCCCAGTTGATTATGAGGATGCCGGTGAACATGGCGATCATTCCCATGTTGCAGGCACCGAGCACAAAACCTGACCAATTGCTTTCTTTAAGCTGCCAAACTTGGATTGCCCGAAAGCCTTGGGCGAAACATAGGCCTACCAAGGCGACAATCATCCAGTCGAAAGGTCCCATCGCCCCATCAGGACCATAAACGAAGATGGCCATATCGTTGGCAGGATTGTAACCGAGGCCGACCAGTGTTGTCACTAATATAATCCGCTCAAAGAGCATCAAACCCATCAAGGACAGGAAAACGCTCAAAGTGATGCCGAACCCGATTTGGTGGGGTTTGCGGCGGCTTAGGGCGCGTTTTCTCGCTTGTCTCATCGAATATCAATATGGAGACTGCGACATGTGATTACAAGAGGGGACCGGGCGCTGGCGTTACGTCACCCTTGCGCATTGTGGGGGTGGCGATAGGTTGGCACGACCTTGAATTTTTGGAGAACACCTATGGCCCTGCCTCCCATTTTACAGAATTTGCGCATTCCGGTGATCGGCTCGCCATTGTTTATTATTTCAGGGCCGGAGCTGGTGATCGCGCAATGCAAGGCGGGCATTGTCGGCTCGTTTCCGAGCCTGAACGCGCGGCCTGAACACGTCGTTGATGAGTGGCTTGACCAGATCACGACGGAACTGGCCGAATGGGACGAGAAAAACCCTGACCGGCCGTCCGCGCCATTTGCAGTCAACCAGATCGTACACAAATCAAATGACAGGCTGATGCATGACGTTGAGCTGTGTGTAAAATACAAAGCGCCGATTGTCATTACATCGCTCGGTGCACGGACGGAAGTTAATGATGCGATCCATTCTTATGGCGGCATTGTTTTGCACGACATTATCAATATAGTGTTTGCACACAAGGCGTTAGAAAAGGGTGCGGACGGACTAATTGCGGTTTGTGCGGGCGCGGGCGGGCACGCCGGAACGCTTTCTCCGTTCGCACTGATACAGGAAATTCGCCAGTTCTTTGACGGACCGCTGGCTCTGTCTGGCTCGATTGCGTCTGGCGGGGCGGTGGCTGCGGCCCAAGCGATGGGCGCGGACTTGGGATATATCGGGTCGGCCTTCATTGCGTGCGACGAGGCGCGCGCGGTGGACGGCTACAAGGACATGATTGTCGACTCAAAGGCGGGCGATATTGTCTATTCGAACCTGTTTACGGGCGTGAGCGGGAATTATCTCGCGCCGTCAATTTCCAAGGCGGGGCTGGACCCGAACGATCTGCCCGAAAGCGATCCGAGCGCGATGAATTTCGGCTCGGGCGGGAATCAGGAAGCGAAGGCGTGGAAAGATATTTGGGGCTGCGGGCAGGGCATTGGCGCAGTGCAAAACCGGATGCCGGTGGAGACTTATGTCAGCCAGCTTGAGCGCGAATATCATGAGGCACGGGCAAAGCTTGCGGGGCAAACGAGCTATGGCCGCGCGATGAGTTAACCGGTCGGATAGATTTTCTGCCCCTTTGGGAATTTCCGACTCTCTTATGAGGGCCGGGACTCTGTAACAGACTCTATTCAGGCTTTGTGCTTATGGCCACGAACCCCTGCCTTCGCGAGGGATACGGACCTATGGTACTTTGTCGCGGAGAGCCATCAGCCCGCGATAGCGGCGTCTCATCGCTTTAGCGGGGGACAAACAGAAAACTCCCTAAAATCTATCCAACACCTTTCCTTCCAAGGCCAATGTTCGGGCTTGAGAGATCGGGTTTGAGCGATGTTGTATGGGTCGGTGAAGGATGCGCAGGGGGCGCTTAGGGCGCGGTGGCGGTGGCCGCATTTCTCGGTGGCGGAGCTGGCTTGCCGGTGCGC
>CALLUH010000080.1 GCA_938011445.1 uncultured Hyphomonadaceae bacterium | reverse complement strand
AGCGCCGAGCCCGCATGCCCCAAATGCAAATACCCCGTCGGCGAAGGCGCAAAACGGCTCGTAAACATATGGCCCCTCATGCGCCAGCTAGATGGCAAACCTATCAGCCAGCCCAAACTCAAACAATAGAAAACGGGGTCTATGGCGCGCTCAACCACCCCTCCCAACCACAAGCTCTGCCCTCAATAAGCAGCCGACACCCCTGAACCGTCAGACGATCAGCGTGTTTCGGCAAGAAATATTGCAAAATTCTCTCCCACACCGCTCCTTCCCGCCCCATACTGCCCGCGTTGTCTTCCCCGCAAGAAGCGGTGTTCGGTCCGTCCGGGCAAGGCGAAGAAACGGGGTTTCTGATGGCGCGGGCGGGGGTAACGTATCCGCCCCGCCAAAGGCGAGGCCCATGGCACAACTATCCCTGTACGGTGTATTTCATCCGTGCACTGGGTGGCTTGGGGATCGGCTCTGTTGCGGGTGCCTACCTTGAACAAAGACCTCTGGACGGTGCAGACTTTGCATCTTCAGCCTCGGCGAAAGCCAGGCATTACACATCGGTGCTCTGTCTGCATCGTCCACGCTTTTTGAAACCGTCAGGGCCAACCCCGTGACGCAGCTTACCCCTGCCCGCAGCCTGTGCACGACTTGACTTCAAGCGCCCAAGCCATCACCACACCCCACATGCATATCCGCCCCTACCAACCTACCGATCTGCCCGCCCTGCACGCCATCAATTGCGCCTCCGAACCGGGCGTGGGGGCCGTCAGCGAAGCCCGTCTTACGCAGATCATCGGGGCGGGCGAATGTCATGTGGCCCAGCAGGATAGCGCCGTCATTGGTTTCCTCCTCACCCTCGCCCCCGAGGCTGACTATGATAGCCAGAACTACCAATGGTTCGAGGCGCGTTATGAAAGCTTTGTCTATGTTGACCGGATTGCCATAACGCCAGACGCCCGCGGGCAAGGGCTCGGCGCGGGGCTCTATGAACACGCCTTTGCCCACTATGCGGGCAAGGCGCTTTTGATGGGGTGCGAGGTTCATCTCGCTCCCCCCAATCCGCGCTCAATGGCATTTCATGAGCGGCTTGGCTTTGGCGAGCTTGGCCGCGCGCGCTATAGCGAAGACTATGAAGTGGCCTTTCTTGCGCGGCGGCTCGGCGCATGAGCCTCAAACGCAAATTTGCCGGCGCAGAGCCCCAGCGCGTAAACAAATTTATGGGCCAGTCGGGCCTATGTTCGCGGCGCGAGGCGGAAGCTTTGATCGAGAAAGGACTGGTCGAAATTGACGGCGTAAAAATCTCTTCGCCTGGCCACAAAATAAAACCCGGCCAAACTCTCACCCTCAATGCCAAAACGGCCGCAAGCCTTGAAACCAAGTTCACCGCTGTCATCCACAAGCCCGAGGGCATCGTCTCCGCCCAACCCGAAGAGGGGCAAATCCCCGCCGTGCGCCTTTTGACCAAAGCCAATCTCATCGGCTCCGGCACCCCGCCCAGCGCCAAAGCCAGCCTGCCCGCGCTTGGCCGTCTCGACATGGACTCACGCGGGCTCTTGCTCCTGTCCGAAGATGGCGTACTGGCCAAAGCGCTGATCGGACCAGACAGCAAACTCGATAAAGAGTACATCGTCAAAGTCACAGGCGAGATCACCGAAGCCAAGATCCAAAAGCTCTGCCACGGCCTCTCCCTTGATGGCCGCCAGCTCAGGCCCGCCAAAGTCACCCGCCTTGGCAAACGCGGCTTGCGCTTTATCCTGAACGAAGGCCGTAACCGGCAGATCCGGCGCATGTGCGACCTCGTGGAGCTACGCGTCTACGATCTCTACCGAACACGCATTGGCCCCTTGGAACTTGGCAGTCTGCGCGAAGGAAAATGGCGGCTTCTTTCCCCCCGCGAACGGACCAAGCTTATAACCGCTTCTCGCTAGGGAGTTTTACGGCGTTTGCGTACCCGGGGCCAGATCAGGCGCAGCCAGATAAAGAGGAAAAGCCCCAATAGAATGAGCCAAGGCAAACCCATAGCGAAGAAGGTGACAACCCCCGCCAATGCCGACGACATGTTATAGAAGAAATCACCAAAAGCCGACGCCAGCGGATTGGTGCGCCCACCGCCAACAAGGCTACGCTTAGTATCATACTGCAATGTCAGCTCGGACATGGAGACACGCAGGCGCAGGGCTTTCAGATTGGAGGTAATCGATTCAATGTCTCCGGTGACGCGCGCCAGCTCACGCTCGACTTGCAACAGATCGGCCAACTCCCCCTCACGATTGGCCAGCAGATCTTCAAGCCGGCCTTTGAGTGTCGTCTGCGCCTTAAGCCGCGCATCCGTGTCGAGAATGGCGCGCGTCAGATCGACGGCCTGTCTGTTACGGCTCGTAATCTCGCCATCCGCGCCGCGCACTTCGTCGTCCACACCAAGGAGGAAACTGTCAATCCAGTCGGGCGCTGCACGCAGTGACAGATAGCCAGTTGTATAATCATCCGACTGATTGTTAAGGCTCGAATTGATGATGATGCATTCGCGTTGGCCAGCCGCTTCGCACGCCCTGACGTGCTCTTGCATAAGAGGTTCGACAGCGGCTTGGGGCAGGCTGAAACCAAGACTGTGCGTGTACGCAATAAATTGTTCGCCTGCCTCATTGGCCACCGGATCATTGGCTTGGGGCACAGTCCCAGCTTCCGACCGAAGTGCTTTTGGGGCGGCGTCACTGGCAATCTTCGCCAAAGGCACGGGCGGCGGTGCGGGCGGGCCGACATTCAAACGTTCAGTATAGTCCTCTTCGCCTCCGCCGCACGCGGCAAGCGCCGCGCCCAAAATCAATCCAATCAAAACATTGCGCATCCTATTGTCCCTCCTTCAGATCGCACTGTTGCTGTCCATAATCCCCATTATCCAACGGCATTATGCGGCAAAGACGTTTGCAATGCGACATTATTCGGCCAATCGTTTCAACGTCTGGCAACCGAACGCTTGAAGATCGACATGTTTCTGCCGCTTTCCGGTTTGAATTGCGCCATCATCTGGTGCTTGTTAACCCTTCCATTAAAGGGCGCGTCAGCGCATGAAAACGGAGGACACCACGATGAAGAACAAGAGCAAGAAAACGAACCTTAGCCTGTCAGGTCTTCTGGCCGCGAGCATGATGATAACGGGCTGCACCACGGATGGTGGCGGCTTCGGCAATATCTCGAACCGCGATCTGATTGGCGGCGGCGCAGGCGCTGTTGCCGGTTATCTCGGCTGCCGGGTTCTCAATGGTTCGAACGGCGTTTGCGCACTCGCCGCCGTGGGGGCCGCGGCCGCAGGCGTTGTGATTGCAAGACGGCTCAAATCCGATGATCGCGAGCCGCGTGCCGTCGCGCTTGCCGAAGTGGTCGAAGGGCAGTCCAATTCAGAGACATGGCGCTCGGCCCAAACCGGCAGCAATGGTACGATCACGCTCGTCAACACGTCCACAAATGAAGCGGGCGAGCCCTGCCGCACGGTCGAGGAAACCTACACCATTCGCGGCGAAGCGCCCCTAACCGAGCAGTTCACCCTTTGCCGCGCCGGCAATGGCGAGTGGCAGAACGCTTAAGGATGCAAACTTCGACATAGCGCTCAAGGGCGGGGGCCGAAAGCGGTCTTTCCCGGGATCAGCACCCGCCTTGCATGATGGACAAAGTCCACGAGAAGCGGCCGCGTCTCGCGCGGGTCGATAATCTCCTCGGCGTAAAAACTTTCCGCCGTCCGAAACGGCGAAGCGATCGCGTCAAACTTTTTGTAAAGCTGTTTGAGCAAAGCGTCAGGATCATCCGCTTCAAGCAGTTCCTTGCGATAGGCCGCTTCAATCCCGCCCGCCATTGGCAGCGACCCCCAATCCCCTGACGGCCAGCAATAGCGCCATTTCGCCTTGGACGGGTTCATCATGGCAGACCCCGCCAGCCCATAGGCCTTGCGGATCACAATTGCGCAAACGGGTACCGTCGCCTGATAAACCGCAGACATCGCCCGAACGCCGTGCCGGGTCACACCAGCGGTTTCATGCTTCACCCCGCACGCAAAGCCCGGACAATCGACGAAATGGACCACCGGGAAGTGAAAGGTCGAACACAAATCCATATGACGGGTCACCTTGTCACAAACACCCGCCGTCCATGCGCCATCAAGAAAGAACGGATCCCCCGCAAGCACACCCACCGGATGCCCGTCAATCCGCGCAAAGCCGGTAACAATGCCCCGCCCCCATTGCTCGCCAATCTCGAAAAACGTGCCAAGATCTGCACACGCCTCGACAATGCTGCGCGGCTTATACGCTGTCTTGCCATCGGTCGGTACAATCGAGATAAGCCGCTCGTCTTTGCGTGCCGGATCGTCTGTAGGTTCAGTGACGGGAGGCAATTCATGAACGCTAGAGGGAAGATAGGAGAGAAATTTGCGCGCCGATTCAAATGCATCGGCCTCGGTATCGACCACATTATCAACGGTGCCATTACGCGCTTGTATCTGCCAGCCGCCCAGCTCTTCCTTGGTCACATCTTCGCCAAGCGCCCGCGTCACCGGTGGCCCCGCAACGAAAACCTGTGAGAGTTCTTTGACCAGAACAGAAAAATGGCTCGCCGCCAGCCGTCCAGCTCCCATCCCTGCGCAAGGTCCCAGCCCCAGCGAGACAAATGGCACCTCGCCGAGCCCATCCACGATCAGCTCCCAGCCCGGCGTTTCGGGAATATAGGTGCGCGGATCAGCTTCGAACATCTTAATCGAGCCGCCCCCGCCCGTCCCGTCAATGAGCTGCACAAGCGGCATCCGGTATTGCGTCGCCTGCTTAAGGGCTTGGACCATCTTCTGCCAGATTGCGGCATCTGCTGCGCCCCCGCGAACGGTGAAATCATCACCCAGGACCATCGCAGGCAACCCGTTCAGACGCGCCCGCCCGAACACAGAATTGGCAGCCATGAAACTGGTGAGATTATCCTCGGTATCATAGTGGGCCTTGCCCGCAATCTTGCCAATTTCATGAAAACTGCCGGGGTCTGCTAAAAACGCAATCCGCTCGCGCACGGTCAGTTTGCCGCGCCGGCGTTGGCGGCTGACCGGTTCCTCCCCGCCCATTTCCTCGGCCAGCCTTTCGCGGCGGCGCAGTTCTTCGATTGATTTTTCCCAAGACATAAGGAAACTTGGAGCGCTTAGCGCAAGGGAGGTCAAGACCTCTTTTGTTGCAGCGCTTGAAGCGTGGCCCTATTGC
>CALLUH010000079.1 GCA_938011445.1 uncultured Hyphomonadaceae bacterium | reverse complement strand
GAACGCAGCCAGCCGGTCGGCGTGTAAAGCCCATGTTCGGTCGCGGTCTCGTAAATGAGATCCCGCGCCAAAATGACATCAGCTTTTGAAAGTAGGCCCCTGAGCTTGGTTACTCCTCGCGCGTGGAGTTCCCCTCTATGGCCACCCAGACTAATCACATCATTCGCCGTTCATAAGTCGTGACCGAAAATCTCCAATCACAACAACGCCTCCCCTAAATCTCCGCGCAGGCCTCGCCGAGCCATGCCAGGACGTCCGGCGCATCGGCAAGGCCATCGGTTAGATGCGCGAGCGTCTGTGCGTGATAGGCATTAACCCAAGCGATTTCCGCGTCGGTGAGTAGCGCCGTGTCGATCAGACCGCGGGCGAGCGGTGCCCATGTCAGATTCTTAAAACCGAGCATGTCAATCTCGCCGCCCGCTATCGGCGCGGGGGGCGTGACGTATTGCAAATTTTCAATCCGTATGCCGAAGGCATTCGTTTTGTAATAACCCGGTTCATTGGACACTATCATGCCCGGCGCGAGCGGTATGGCGTTCCACGGCTTTGCAATGCGCTGGGGCCCTTCATGCACGCCGAGATAAACGCCGACCCCGTGGCCGGTGCCGTGGCCATAGTCCAGCCCCGCCTGCCACAGAGCATGGCGGGCAAGCACATCGAGATGCGTTCCGGTGGTGCCCGCTGGAAAGCGCACCGTGGCGAGCGCGATATGCCCCTTGAGCACTTGGGTATATCGCGTGCGCATCTCATCTGTAGGCGTGCCAATTGGAACCGTGCGCGTGACATCCGTTGTCCCGTCAAGATATTGCCCGCCGCTGTCAACGAGGAACAATCCGCCGCGCTCCAGCTTGCGATTGGTCGCCGTCGATACGCGGTAATGGACTATTGCGCCATTTGGCCCCGCGCCGGAAATCGTCTCGAAGGAGAGATCATTCAGCTCGCCGGTGCCGTCCCGAAACGCCTCAAGCTTCATCACCGCGTCAATCTCGGTCACCTCGCCAGACTGCGCTTCTGTGTCGAGCCAGTGCAGAAACCGCACCAGTGCCGCGCCGTCGCGAATGTGCGCCGTGCGTGTTCCGGCCAGCTCGGCCTCATTCTTGCAGGCCTTTGGCAAAGCACATGGGTCGGGCGCGCGTAAAATGTCCGCCCCCGCACTTTCAAGCGTGTTGAAAAACCATGCCGACGCCACTGATGGGTCAAGGCTCACCCGCTTGCCCGCAAGCTCGCCGAGTTTCCTCTCGAGCGTTTCAACCGGGTGCAAGCTTACCCCGTTCCCCAAATGCTCCAAAAGGGTAGGCGAGGTTTTCGCTTCGGCCAGAAACAGGTCTGCTGTACCATCCGCATGCAGAATAGCGCGGCCAAGCGGTAGCGGCGTACACATCACATCGCCGCCGCGAATGTTAAACGCCCAAGCGAGCGAGGCGGGGGAGGTGACAATGGCTGCGTCCGCGCCATCCTCGCGCATCTGTTCGGCCAGCGCCGCTCGCTTGTCCGCCGAGCTGACACCAACATATTCAAGCGGCTGCGGCACGACGGGGGCCATGGGCGCAGCGGGCCTGCCGGTCCATGCCGCGTCGAGCGGGTTGGGCGAGGTGGCGCGCAATACTCCGCCCGCGCGGGTGACAGCGTTTTCGAGCGCGGCCAGATCATTGGGACTGACGAGTTGGGGATCATAGGCCACCGTCTTGCCCGAAAGGTCCGCCGCGCCAAGCCATGCAAATGGCCCGGGCTCGGGAAATCCATATGTGTCAAACAGCGCCGCGTCGAGCTGATCAGCCGCTTGCAGCGTGTAACGTCCGTCCACAAACACCGCCGCGATCTCCAGCCCGATCACCGCGCATCCGGCCGAGCCGGTAAAGCCCGTCGCCCATGTCAGCCTTTGCGCATTGTCGGGTAAATATTCGTTTTGATATTCATCCTCATGCGGCAGATAGAAAAAGTCGATATCCTGCGCAGCCATTTGCGTGCGCAGGAGGGGCAGGTTCTTGCGGCCAATATCGGCGCCGCCACGAATGTCAAAGCTTTGTTTCATGCTGGCACATTACGCGGCAAGCCCTGCCAGTGAAAGCAAAAAGAGTTATGCAATTGTGCATGGAGACTTTGCCAGAGCATGGGTTCTAATGCAGGGCTAAAGCTCTAAGTAGGGAGCAACAGCAACACTAAGTGGCTGATTAAAAAAGAAAGTAGCCTCCCATGAAGACCCCTGTAAATGAAATCAACAGCACGATTATCGTCCCCGCCAACATGGCCCGCCAGCCTTTGAATGCGGAAAGTGCGCCTGCGCAACCCAATCGCGCGCCCCGTGCGCACATCATAGACCGCCGCGCCGCACGCTGGGCCCGCCGCGCGACACATTAATCCAAACCGAACTGATCTCGGGCAGGTCGCGTGCCTGCCCGGGATATTTTTCAGCTTGCATCCGATCCCGCTTGCATGCACGGATTGGCCTATGAGCAAATCCTCCTCACCAGCTAGTCCGGCGTTTGTCGTGGCGATTTCCGGCGGTTCGGGATCGGGCAAATCAACGCTCGCCCATGCGCTTGAAAGCGCCTTGCGCCCGCGCTCTGTCGCCTTGTTCCTTGAAGACGCCTATTACTGGCCCCGCTCGCACTATCCACCCGATGTCGCTGTTGCCGACATCAATTATGATGACCCGTCCTCGAAAGACAACAAGGCGCTGGTGGCTGATCTCGCCAAGCTCAAGAGTGGCGAGGCGATCACGCAGCCGCGCTATGATTTCGAGCGGCATGACACAGTTGCGGGGGTTGCCGACCCGCTCGCGCCGGCCGACCTTATCATCTTCGAAGGCATCCACACCCTGTCGCTGCCCGAGGCCGATCCGCTGATTGATCTGCGTGTGTTTGTCGATACGCCCGACGATCTGCGCCTCGCCCGCCGCATTCGCCGCGATGTGCTTGAGCGCGGCCGGCCAATCGAGAGCGTGCTCGGGCAATATATGTCTACCGTTCGGCCCGCCCATTACGCCCATACTTTCCCGTCAAAGTTCAAAGCCGATCTCGTCATCGCAGACGAGGGCCTGCCCGCTTATGGCGACATTGCGCCGACCGACCGTGCCGTCGCCCGCATGCTTGCGCCCGTGCTCAATCGGCTCGAAAAGCTTGGCGTGGTCTAGCGCGCTGATCGTCTCAGAGGTTTGAAGCTCAGCCTGTGTTCGGGGCAGGGGCCTAGCCGTGCCAGCGCTTCGGCATGCGCTTTGGTGCCATAACCCTTATGACGGGCAAAGCCATAGTCCGGATACTGTGCATCAAGCTTGACCATCAACCGGTCGCGCGCCGTCTTTGCCAATATTGATGCTGCCGAGATTGCTGGCTCGGTCAAATCGCCTTTGATAATTGCCCGCGCGGGGCAGGGCAGCTCCTCGGGCACATCATTGCCATCAATAATGATCGCGCTTGGCATAAGTGCCAAAGCCTCGACCGCGCGGCGCATGGCCAGATGGTTTGCCTGCCGGATGTTTAACGCGTCAATCTCGCGCGGTGACGCCCAGCCAAGCCCCCAAGTCAGGGCCCTCTCTTTGATGAGGGGGTCTAGCGCGAGACGTTTCGCCTCGCTTAATTTCTTGGAATCTGTCAGCCCGGCAATCGGACGGCCCGCGTCAAGGATCACCGCCCCCGCCGTTACCGGCCCCGCCCATGGCCCACGTCCGGCCTCGTCTATTCCGCAGATTAGCTCTATGCTCATCGCCAGACACTCACCAGATTCCCCGCCCGCCGTAAAGGAACCCGCTATGACCCAGACCCGCGCCATCCGCATCCACGCCACTGGCGGCCCCGAAATGTTGACCGAAGAAACCATCACTCTCGACGCGCCCGCCAAGGGGCAAGTCCTTGTCCGCAATACGGCCATTGGCCTGAACTTCATCGACACTTATCACCGCTCGGGCCTCTATCACGTGCCGCTCCCGTTTACGCTCGGCAGCGAAGGGGTCGGCATTGTCGAGGCGCTCGGCGAGGGGGTCAACCATGTCGAAATAGGCCAGCGTGTCGGCTATTTCGGCGCGGGCGCTTATGCCAGCCATACGCTTGTCCCGGGTGCCGCGCTCGTGCCTTTGCCAGACGAGGTGGACGACGAAACCGCCGCCGCCGTGCTCCTGAAGGGGCTGACCTGCTCGATGCTCCTGTTCAAGGTCCACCGCGCGAGCCCCGGTGAGCGAGCGCTTGTCTGGGCAGCTGCGGGCGGGGTCGGCTCTTTGCTCGTGCCTTGGGCGACAAGCCTTGGCATGGAGGTGATCGCGATAACAGGCACTGAAGAGAAAGCTGCGCGAGTACGGACAAATGGCGCAGCCCATGTTTTGCTTACAAGCGATGACATTCCCGCGCGCGTGAAGGAGATAACGGGCGGCCACGGCGTCCAAGTTGCCTATGACAGCGTCGGCAAAACCAGCGCCGAAAGCTCGCTCTCCAGTCTTGCCGAGCGCGGCCTGTTTGTCTCCTATGGCAATGCGTCCGGCCCCGCCGATCCTATCGCGCCAACGCGCCTTGCCAGCGGCGGCTCGCTCTATATGACGCGGCCCACCCTGTTTAATTATTTCAATTCCCCCGAGCGGATGAAAGAGGGAAGTGCGGCCCTGTTCGGCGCGCTGAGGACGGGCACGATCAAAGCCCAAATCGGCCAGCGCTTCGCTCTGTCCGACGCCGCCGATGCCCACCGCGCGCTGGAGGGGCGCGAAACGGTGGGGGCTACGGTGCTGGTACCTTAGGCCTCCAACTCATGACGTAATTTCATGCGAATGCCGAAATAAGCGAAATAGAAACTGAAGAAGATGAGCAGAGGCAGCGCTGCCATGATGCCTTGATAATATTGTGGGAACCAGAGGGCAAAGCCCCACATGAACATGCCGTACCAGATGGCCTCGTTTCCTGCCGCAGCGGTTGCCTTATACTCAATATGCCGCTCCACCTCGTCGAGGCGTTCATCCATGCTGCGTGAGAGTTTTCGCAAGTGAAAAGACGTGGCAATCGCTATGCCCATATAGGCGATCATGGCAGTATATTTCCTCATGCCGGCGCCATCTGGCCAGCTAAGCCATTGATCTGCACCGAGACGATAGCCAAGATGAATGCATGCAGGTCCAAGGAAAAGTAGCAACATACTGAGAATTGTCGGTAAAGCCCGCCAGCCATTTGCCCATTTGTCAGCCTCGGTCATGCGCGTCAGGTCGAGAATCTCTTGGTCGCTAAGCTCACTTATCTTTTTGTCTGTGTCTTCGGTCATTTCGGGTCTCCCTCAGTGTCGATAAAAATCTCTTCGATCGGTCTTTCAAAGAGCCGGGCCAGCGCGAAGGCCAGCGGTAGCGATGGATCAAACTTGCCCGTCTCCACCGCATTGACTGATTGGCGCGAGACGCCGAGCAGCTCGGCCAATTTGGCTTGGCTCCAGCCTTGCTCCGTGCGCAGAATTTTAATGTGGTTTTTCATAATGCCCCGAAATGCACTAGCATGTTCTGCCGCCGGTAAATGCATTGGGCCGATCATGCGCAATGCGGTGTCTGAGATATTGCGAGTAAAGCGCATGGCAGATTAGAAAGAGGGCAGGCATAATATAGGGCGAGATAATTGTTGCGCCAGGCGAGGTGGCATGTACCGTGAGATTTGCGACGGCAGAAGCGACAAGCACAATGATGCCTGATTGTGTCATCGACCAGTTGCGCAAACGCCTTTCAAATTCGTCCGTGTGATAAGGTACGCGTGCCAGCATGGCGGCGAGAAAAAATGGCACCAGAATGAGCGCTCCACCAATGAGCGCGTCTACGGATGCGGACCTGCTTGGCGCGCCCGTCAATATCTGTGTGCTCGCAAAGCTGCTTGTCGCCAGAGCGCCGAAATTCGCCGTCAGTTGAAGGCCAAATTTGCCCCATCTCAGATCAATTTTTTCGTTTTCCATCATGCTATCCTATGTCAAGTTGTATTGACAATATGATAAGTGTGCTTGACATGTCAAGTGTGATTGACAAAAATTCTATGAAGCCGGAATGGATTACCACCTAACCGTCAATTCCCCCACCCCGAGGATTGAACACGTTAACACTTCGTGCACTAGTCTTACCTAGCTTTTGAGAAAAGCTT
>CALLUH010000078.1 GCA_938011445.1 uncultured Hyphomonadaceae bacterium | reverse complement strand
ATGCCCTGGGCAGGCGCTGGATCGGGACCTCCCGTAAAGGCGGACACCAGGGTGTTCGGAATGGTCTGGGCACCTTTATTGGAGAACCGTAATGGACAAAGCTGGAAAAAAGGCAGCGCTCAAAGACCTCGAAGGCATCTTCGCGGACGCGGGCGCTGTTGTTGTGACACAATATTCCGGTCTGAGTGTTGCGGACTTGACTGAGTTGCGTGCCAAACTCCGTGAGGGGGACGGCCATCTCAAAGTGGTCAAAAACCGGATTGCCAAAATTGCCCTTGCTGGCAAGGGCGGTGATGCGGCGGCGGACCTGTTCAAAGGGCCTGTGGCCATTGCATTTGCTGCGGACCCAACCGTTCCGGCAAAGGCCACAAGCGAGTTTGCCAAGGAAAATGACAATCTAAAGCTCGTTGGCGCCATCATGGACGGTGATGTCATGGACGCAGCCGGTGTCGGTGCGCTTGCATCAATGCCGTCCCGTGAAGAGATGATTGCGACCGTGGCTGCAAGGCTTATCGGTCAGGCAACCCAAGCCATCGGGCGTCTCAATTCGCAAGGTCAGCAATTGGCTGGCGCAATTGATGCGATCCGCGAACAGGCGGCCTAGAACGCTCAGACAAGAACAAAACACACAAACCTCAAACCTTATTTAGAAGACAGAAAGACCCATAAAATGGCAGATATTGCAAAACTCGGCGACGAGCTACTCGGCCTTACCATCCTTGAAGCCAAAGAGCTTAATGACTATCTCGAAGAGCGCGGCATTAAAGCGGCAGCCGCTGTTGCTGTGGCTGGCCCGGCAGCTGGCGGCGACGCGGGCGGCGGTGAAGCGCAGACGGAGTTCGACGTGATCCTCGTTTCTGGCGGCGAAAAGAAAATCGGTGTGATTAAAGTTGTCCGGGAAGTTGTTTCCGGCCTTGGCCTGAAAGAAGCCAAAGAGCTTGTTGATGGTGCACCGAAGCCGATCAAAGAGGGCGTCAGCAAGGACGAAGCTGAAGAGCTGAAGAAAAAATTCGAAGACGCCGGCGCAACAGTCGAGATCAAATAGATCTCTTCTGGCTGGCGTCAGCCAAGAGCGAAAGCTGCGCGCGGGCGGCTTTGGTTCTAAGTGAAGTATAACGCGGCGGCCTCCAAGCGGGGGTCGCCGCGACCGCGCATTTTGAAGGCGCACAGGATCGTCCTAAAAAGGGGCGACGTTAAAATGGGACACATGATGGCTCTCTCGTTCACCGAAAAGAAACGTATCCGCAAATCATTCGGGAAAATCCCCGAAGCCGTAGAAATGCCGAATCTGATCGAGATTCAGCGTTCCTCATATGAAAATTTCCTGCAAATGGGCGTACCGCAATCGGAGCGCACTGATGATGGTCTTGGCGGTGTGTTCCGCAGTGTCTATCCAATCAAGGATTTTTCCGAACGGGCCGTGCTTGAATATGTCTCCTATGAGTTCGAGCCGCCCAAATTTGACGTTGAAGAGTGCCAGCAGCGCGATCTGACCTATGCGGCGCCGCTGAAAGTCCTGTTGCAGCTGATCGTCTTTGACATTGACGAAGAGACCCAGGCGCGCTCGGTCAAAGAGGTTAAGGAACAAGAGGTCTATCTCGGTGATGTGCCGCTGATGACTGATAAGGGCACGTTCATCGTCAATGGCACCGAGCGCGTTATCGTCTCGCAAATGCACCGTAGCCCGGGCGTGTTCTTCGACCATGACAAGGGCAAGACCCATTCTTCGGGCAAGCTGCTCTTTGCAGCCCGGATCATCCCTTATCGCGGCTCATGGCTCGATTTCGAGTTTGATGCCAAAGACATCCTCAATGTCCGGATCGACCGTAAGCGCAAGCTGCCCGCGACCACGCTGCTCTATGCGCTTGGCTATGATACGGATGATATTCTGGACGCCTTCTATGAGCGCTCGATTTACCGGCTCGACAAGAAGGGCTGGATCACAGGCTTCCGCCAGAATGCATGGAAAGGCTCCAAGCCCGAATTTGATATTGTTGACGCAAAGACCAACAAAACCGTCGCCGAAGCGGGCAAGAAAATCACCGTGCTGGGCGCGCGCAAGATCGCTGAAGGCAAAACCGATGAAATTCTGCTGCCATCGGTTGCGCTTGAGGGAAAATTCCTGGCCCGCGATGTCGTCAATATGGAAACCGGCGAGATCTACGCCGAAGCCACAGACGAGCTGAACGAAGAACTGATCGCCGAACTGCGCGACGCGGGCGTTGAGGCCATCGAGCTGCTCGACATTGAAAGCACGGGCCGTGGCCCATGGCTGCGCAACACGCTGTTTGCTGACAAGAACGAGACGCGTTTCGAGGCTCTGTCGGACATCTACCGCGTCATGCGTCCGGGCGAGCCGCCAACCCAGGAAGCCGCTGACGCTTTGTTCAACCAGCTTTTCTTTGACAGCGAGCGCTATGATCTCTCTGCGGTTGGCCGCGTGAAAATGAATATGCGCCTTGGTGTGGCGATTGATGAGTTTGAAGCGGCCGAGGACACCCATCGCACGCTGCGCAAGGAGGACATTCTCTCCGTCATGAAGGTCATTCTCGACCTCAAGGACGGCAAGGGTGAAGTCGATGACATTGACAATCTCGGCAATCGCCGCGTGCGCTCTGTTGGTGAGTTGATGGAGAATAATTACCGCATCGGTCTTGTCCGCATGGAGCGGGCGATCAAGGAGCGCATGTCATCGGTTGATATCGACACAGTGATGCCGCACGATCTGATCAATGCGAAGCCTGTTGTGGCTGCGGTGCGTGAGTTCTTCGGCTCCTCGCAACTCTCGCAATTCATGGACCAGACCAATCCTTTGTCAGAGATTACCCATAAGCGGCGTCTCTCCGCGCTTGGGCCAGGTGGTCTGACCCGCGAACGTGCAGGCTTTGAAGTGCGCGATGTGCACCCGACCCATTATGGCCGGATCTGCCCGATCGAAACGCCTGAAGGCCCGAATATCGGCCTGATCAATTCGCTCGCCACCCATGCCCGCATCAACAAATATGGCTTCATCGAAAGCCC
>CALLUH010000077.1 GCA_938011445.1 uncultured Hyphomonadaceae bacterium | reverse complement strand
AGGCGATCAGGCGGCCAAATTCGCGAAAATGGGCTTTAACCGGCTGCATGTCGTCGATTTGAACGGGGCGTTTGATGGGCGGGCGACAAACGCGGCAGCGGTTGAAGCAATTCTCAAAGCGACCGATGTGCCGGTTCAGCTGGGCGGCGGGATAAGGACGCGCGCGGATATTGACCGCTGGCTTGCGACCGGGATTTCCCGGGTAATCCTTGGCACGGTGGCTTTACGTGATCCGGAGCTTGTCAAAGCGGCGGCAGGGGTACTGCCCGACAGAATCGTCGTCGGGATTGATGCGATTGACGGGATGGTGGCCGTTGAGGGCTGGGCGGAGACATCCGATATGGCGGCGACAGAACTTGCCAAAGCGTTTGAAGGATGCGGCGTGGCAGCGATTGTGGCGACGGATATTGGGCGTGACGGGCTGAAAACAGGCGTCAATGTCGCGTTTACGGGAGAATTAGCGGATGCGGTTTCTATTCCTGTGATTGCGTCTGGCGGGGTGAAGGCGGTGTCAGATATTTCCGCACTGAGAGCGCGGGACGGGGTGCGGGCGGTCGAGGGCGCGATTTTAGGCCGCGCGCTTTATGATGGGGATATTGATCCGGCCGAAGCTATTCTGGCGGCGGGCTAGGCTGATCTCTTGATTGATTTATTGACTTCGGCGTTGGGCGCCGTAAAAAGCCGAGCAGATGGTGCTGCCATAACAGGCGGCTAAGAGGGAAGCTGGTGTGAAGCCAGCGCTGTGCCCGCAACTGTAAGCCCGGAGCTTATGGCCAAAATGCCACTGAATACCCGGATTAGACGGGGTTTGGGAAGGCGGCCAGAAGCGCTTGAGGGGCAAGTCAGGAAACCTGCCATCGCGTCGTTCGCCCGAGGCCGGGACTAGCCTTGCGGGCAGGAAGCTTATGTTTCCATTGAAACGGCAAAGCGTGGTCCGCCGTTCTGGGGGTTATC
Source organism: uncultured Hyphomonadaceae bacterium (assembly GCA_938011445.1). Taxonomy (GTDB): domain Bacteria; phylum Pseudomonadota; class Alphaproteobacteria; order Caulobacterales; family Hyphomonadaceae; genus CALLCD01. Next base: position 1,975 of record CALLUH010000077.1, on the reverse strand, counting down.
CTCCTTTGGACCAGCCGTTTTACGAGGTGTGTGTCGGCGCGCGTGCCTTCTTTTGGAAGCCTATATAAATATGTCTATTCGTACGAAAATTTTACTATCATCCCTGCTTGCAGGCGGGACGCTTGGTGCGCTTGGCCCTGCCCTTGGACAAGAGGGCGATGAGGCAGTCAGGCTGGAGCCAATTACGATTGTGGGTTTGCGGCCTGTGGCCGAAGAGGACGTTACAGTCAGCGTGACGGTGCTTGAGCGGGCCGATCTGGCCGTGCGAGACAGTCCGCTGCTGGTCGATCATTTGCGCACGGTGCCCGGGCTTGGCGTGTCGCGGAACGGGGCGGCTGGCGGGCTGACGCAGGTTCGGCTGCGCGGGGCGGAGGCGAACCAGACGCTGGTGCTGGTGGACGGGATCGAAGTGTCTGATCCGGTGACGGGCGAGACGGATTTCGGGCTTTGGTCGGGACTGGATGCGGGGCGCGTTGAAGTGTTGCGCGGGGAGCAGTCGGCTTTGTTTGGCTCTGAAGCCATTGGCGGGGTGGTCAATGTTGTGACCAACAAAGATGCCGGTTTTGGCGCGCTGGCGGAGATTGGCTCACGCGGATCGTTTCGGCTGGACGGACGGGCGGGTCTAAGTTTCGAGAATGATGGTTATGTCGTCGTCTCGACGGGCAACTCGATTACAAACGGGACGGACACGGCGGGCCTTGATGGGGAGACCGATGGCAGCCAGCATTATTCGGGCGGTTTACGGGCCGGGGTGACGCTGGAGGGCTGGCAGCTGGCCGGACTGGTACGGTATTCGGATGCGTCGGTGGATTTCGACGAGGACAGTAATTTTGACGGTGCACTCGACAATAGCGCAGCCGAGATTGACAGCCAGCAGTTTACCGTGGGCGGATCAGTTTCAGGGGACGCGTTCGGGGTGAACCATTTGCTGCGGGGGAGCTTCCATCTAACCGAGCGGGACACGCAAAATTCGGGCTTTGACAATGTGACCGATGGAGACCGGTTTGACGTGGCTTACTCCCCTTCCCTGACGCTGGAGACGGGTGGGCTGACGCACCGGATTTCGGGTTTGATCGAATATGAAGCGACAGATTTCGAGCGGCGCGGCGCACCGGCAACCTTTGGCGATCCGAACCAGTCTCAAGGGTTTAACACGTTGGGGCTGGCGGCTGAATATGGGCTTTCCTTTGGCGCGGGCGATCTGAACGGGTCGGTGCGGTTTGATGATAATGACGGCTTGTTTGAAGATGCGGTGACATGGCGGATTGGCGGGGGCTACAGCTTTGACGCGATTGGCGGACGGGCGCGGGCGTCGATTGGCGAGGGGGTGACGAACCCGACATTTACAGAGCTGTTCGGATTTGTCCCCGGGACATTTGTTGGCAATCCCGAGCTTGTCGCGGAACGATCGCTTGGCTGGGAGATTGGCTGGGATCAGAGCTTTGGACCCGTAACGGCGTCGCTGACTTATTTTTCGGCCGAGCTTGAGGACGAGATTTTTACCGCATTTGATGCGAGCTTTAACTCGACGCCGCAAAACCGGACAGGTGATAGCGAGCGGCAGGGCGTGGAATTTGGCGCGCGGTGGCAAGTGAGCGAGGCGCTTCTGGTTTCGGGGCAGGCGAGCTGGCTTGATAGCGAGGACGAAAACGGGGTTGCAGAGATTCGTGTGCCCGACTGGACGGCGGCGCTGTCTGCGAGCTGGCAGTCGGAGGCGGGCTGGCGGGCCGGCGTGGCGGTTGACCTTGTGGGCGAGCAGACGGATCTGAATTTCGGGACGTTTCCGGCGACCACTGTGACGCTGCCGGTCTATGCATTGCTGTCGGCGAGCGCAGATGTTCCGGTAACGGAGCGACTCGCGATTACGCTTAGGGGGGAGAATCTGGCGGATAGCGCGGCGCAAGATGTGTTCGGGTTTAACCGGACGGGGGCTGCGGGCTTTATCGGGCTTCGGTTTAGATGATGCGGATTGGCG
>CALLUH010000076.1 GCA_938011445.1 uncultured Hyphomonadaceae bacterium | reverse complement strand
GACCGGTTTGCCGAGGCAATGGCGGAATATATGCACTGGCGTACACGGACGGAAATTTGGGGCTATGCCAAGGATGAAGGCTTGTCGAATGATGAGCTGATCAAAGAGGCGTATCAAGGCATCCGCCCTGCGCCCGGCTATCCGGCACAGCCTGACCATACCGAGAAAGAGATGCTCTTCAAGCTGCTCGATTGCGAGAAAAATATCGGTGTCGAGCTAACGTCGAGCTTTGCGATGTATCCTGCCTCCAGCGTGTCCGGCTTTTATTTCTCGCATCCTGAAAGCGTCTATTTTGCCGTGGGCCGCATTGCGCGCGATCAGGTTGCCGACTATGCCGCGCGCAAGGGCTGGGACTTACGCAAAGCCGAACGTTGGCTTGCGCCAATCCTGAACTACGATCCATTTACGCAAGTTGCGGCGGAGTGAATCACGCTCTAAGCTGGTGCCATGTTCACGGTTACGAATATTATCATGTATGGGACGCCCATATTCCTGGCGGGCGGGATCTGGTTTTGGTATCCGCGCAAGCGGGGCGAGGTCCGGCCCTCTATCCAATTTCTGATGATTGGCGGTCCATTAATGATGATGACCCTTTATGGACTATGGCGGCAGTTGGGTACGGGAGACGCGGTGCAGGTCTGGCTTGCTCTAGCGGGCATCATCATCGGCGGTGGGATAGTTTCCTTTTGGTTCCGGGAACGGCTCTATTTCAAAAATAGAATGATCTATCGTTTCATATGGGGCCGAATATTCGGCATGATCGCATATCGTGACATTGCCAAAGTGGAGCTAGGTGGCGAGGCTCTGCGTGCTGTCATGAAAGATGGAACATTCTGGAAGATCCCGAGGATGGGGACGCCGGATCAGGCCCAAGATGTGGTAGATAGATTACGTCGAGCTAATGTTGAGCTGCCTGATGCTGTTACCCTGAAGAACCGCTTTGGCATCGAGTAATTTTTATTGGAAGCGGCGGAAATGTTATCAAGTTGAAGGGGTTCAATTGATGTTGCGACTGTCTTTTCAATTGCTGCGCACAAAATGAAGCAATTGGCGAGAAAAGCGATCGAATGATCTGTCTGCGTCTTGCCAAACACCCGTTCGTGGAAGGCCGTCATTCAAATTGCTGCGATAAGACTCGGTTATGCTGTAGAATTGGACGCCACTGGCGCTCATCGTTACTGCGTAGTCAACACCACCTGCTGAGACTGAACTGCCAAACCCAAGGGCACCGACGCCGCGTCGACGTTGGCCCGATGTTGGGCGGGAGGGCAGCATGCGGGTGATCTTGGTTGAAATGGTCAGCACATCTTCCGCGGGAGAACTGACTAAAGTAAACTGGCTGGCAAAACGGTGAGTGAGTTGTTTGTGCAGATCCTCTGCTTTGCGGGCCTGGTCCCTCTCGTCAACAGGGGGCTGGGATCGGACATATGAGCTGCGCCGCCGTTCTGCCAGCAATTTGGGTTCGTCGTCGACAAGAGTAACCTCTACCGGCGCAATATGGATTTTTTGATAAGATGACAAAACCTGTTCGCTGGTGATTTCAATACTTTCAAACGGTTCTGCGGAGACTGATGCTAAGCTGGAGGTCAACATCAGTGCTGCTGTGAATAGAAGAGAGCGGAATGTATTCGCGTGCATTAATCGTCCCTAATCCGTGTCTGGTGGCTGCGTGCCACGTGGGACTCTAGCCTAGCTCCAAAATACGCGATGGCGGTAATCATTTCTATGTGATGGTGTTTGTGTGTGCTCATAATTAGGCCGTTGCTAAACCGGTATCGGTTTGTGTGTCGGTGTCGCCCATGTCGCAATAATCAAGCTCGTCCAGAAACTCGGTAATCACGCCGACCGTTTCTTCGCCCTTGGTGACAAGGAACAAATGACCGCCGCCTTCGACGATATGAAGTGTCGAGTTGGGAAGTGCTTTGTCGAGAATGTGCCCATTGGCAAGCGGGACGATGCGGTCCTTGTCGCCCATCATCACAAGGGTTGGCATTTTCAGGAAGCGGATAAAGGGCAGGCTCGTCCAGCCGGCCATGGCGAGGAGCTGGTAGACATAGCCTCGCGGGTGCGGTGCGCGAAGGGCCATCGCATGAGAGTTTGCACCTTCAGCATCATCGTCGCCATAAAGCGTGGAGAAATTCTCGCGCATATAATCAGGATCGGAATAGCGCCGTGCGTCGCGCATTTTGATGAGCGCGTCAAACCGGCCGGGGACCATGGTGATGCCTGCGGTGGTCGCGGCAAGAACGAGGCGTTTGATGCGCTTGCGATACTGGAACGCCATTTGCTGGGCCATGGCCCCGCCCCATGAAACGCCCATCACGTCGATATCGCCAAAGCCGTAGCGGTCGCACAGATCCCTTGCCACGCGCGCCATTTGCCACGGCAGATAAGGCAGCAGCGCCGGCTCGGAATCGCCAATGCCGGGCATATCGAAGGTCAGCACTTGCCGGTCGGTGATCAGTTCGCCCAGCCCTGCGGCCAGTTCGAGATTGGCGCCAATGCCATTGAAAAAGAGCAGTGGCCGTTTGCCGGATTTTGTTTTTCCAGCCCAATAAGCGACCCGTAGCGTATAGCCGCGCACATGTTCCATCTTGATCTCAGGGGTGTTGGATGCGGCTTGGGTCATAGTGTGTCTCTTGGTAATTTACAGTATGGCGGTCGGGTTATTGCTTATTCGTGAACATAGGTGCCCGGCGAGGCGCATATGGGCGGGAAGGCTTCATTGCCAAGCGTCTTGGGGGCCGCCTTAAGCGCGCCGGAGCGTTCGCCAAGCCATTCGGCCCAGCGTGGCCACCATGAGCCTTTCACTTCTTCGGCGCCTGCGGCCCATTCATCGGCGCTGCCTGAAAGGTCGGCATTTTTGAAATATTGGGCTTTGGGGTTCATGGGCGGGTTGAGCAGCGATTGCAGATGCCCGCTATTGGAGAGTGTAAACTCGATATTCGGTGAACCGAGCAATTGGGTGGTCCTGTAACAGGCTTTCCACGGCGTGATGTGATCGGTCACGCCTGCGACGATAAATGTGTCGGCGGTGACAGCGGTGAGGTCTGCGATATGGCCGGCAATCTCGACTTCGCCCGGGTTCGAGAAGGGCTGGGTCATGCCCATATCGAGATAGTCCGAGTGCAATTGAGCGGGCAGATTGGTCGTGTCATTGTTCCAGAACAGAACGTCATAGGGCGGAGGGTCCTGGCCTAAAAGGTAATTGTTGACAACATAGTTCCAGACCAGATCATTTGGCCGCATCCATGCGAACATGCGCGCAAGGCTTTCGCCTTCGAGCACGCCTTTGCGGCGCGAATAACGCCGCGCAATTTCAAGGCTGCGCTCGGAGACGATCTGGCCAAGGTCGCTATCATCCTTTTGCGGATCAAGAACGCAGACGAACATGCTGATCGAATTGATGCGCTTGTCGTCTGCGCTGGCCAGAAGGCTGGCGAGGGTGGCGGTTGTGATGCCGCCCGAACAGGCGCCGGAGACATTGACTTTGGCAGAGCCGGTAATGTGGCGCATCACGTCGGTTGCCTGAACAAGCGCATCGACATAATCACCAAGCCCCCAATGGGCGTGTTCTTTTGTGGGGTTACGCCAGCTGATTACGAAAGGCTGCTGATTGTGCGCCAGCAGGAACTGCACAATGGAGGTCATCGGGGTGAGATCATTGGCGTAGAATTTATTGATCTGTGGCGGGATGATCAGATAGGGGATGCGATGGACCTTTTCCGTCATCGGAGCGTATTGGATCAGCTCGATAATCTCATTGCGCCAGACGACTTGGCCGGGTGTTGTGGCGAGGTTTTTGCCCACTTCGAACGGGCGGCTATCGACTTGCGATGGCATGCCGCCATTTTTGGTCAGATCCGTGTAAGCGTTCTTCAGGCCCTTCACGAGCGACATGCCGCCAGATTCAATAGCGCGTTTGCGGGCGGCGGGATTGCCGATAAATGAATTGGTCGGGGCGAGGGCGTCGGTAATCATGCCGAGAACAAATTGGGCGCGGGCGTGTTCAAGCTCACCCATGGCCAGATCGCCAACCCATTCATTCAGATTGTCCTGCATGGCAAGATAGGTCTGCAGGCCACGCTTGTAGAACGGATTGTGCGCCCAGGCGGGGTCTTTGAAGCGGCGGTCTTTCGGGTCGGGCGCACGGTCCGATTTGCCAAGGAGAATCTGGACATTTTCCTTGGTCATCCGGCCGGCAAATTTCGCAGTGGCTTTCGGATTGGTCGTTGTCTGGCGGAGCATCATGGCGACCGCGCCGAGCAATTCTTCGCGGTTGATGCCGCCCATTAGCGGGTTCAGCGCGGTTGTGGTTTCGGCTGCTTTTGCAGCAATGTCTTCTATCCGGTTTGCCATCTGCCAACTCCCTTTTGCCCAGCCTTTACTTCTGAAAAGTTTCAGGCATTTGAAATTACTTGGTTAAAATTCGTTCCATAGTGATATTTGTCTGTCAAACTCATACTCGTAATGCGTGACCCCGAAAGAGGTGGAAGGATATATGAAAACCCGCGACCGCATTCTCAGAACAGCGCTTACCCTTTTCAATGAAGAGGGGGAGCCGGATCAGACGGCGGTTGATCTGGCCAATGTGCTCGAGATCAGTCCGGGTAATTTATACTATCATTTCAAAGGCAAAGACGCGATTATCAATGTCCTCTTTGAAAATTTCGAAACTGAAATGCGGATGATCCTTGGCGGATCCGATGGCGCGATTTCGACGCTCGAAGATCAGTGGGTGTTTATCTATATCCTCCTTGAAGAGATTTATGACTTCCGGTTCTTCTATCGCGATCTTGGTGTCCTGCTTGCACGCTATCCTGATATTGCGGGGCGGTTTCGCGGGCTTTTGAAAGAAAAACGGCGAGCAATCGAGGCATTGTTGACGCATTTATCCGGGCGAGAACTTATCCATATTGATCCGGTCTTGAGCGGTCTTCTAGTTGACCAGATTCTTGGCACGCTCACTTTCTGGCTCAGCCTTGACCAGATCGAAGACACTGATCTTCCGCCTGCACACCTTATTCACCGGACGGTATTTCAAGCGATGGCGACCATTATTCCCTATATGGGGGCTGATGGTCCTGAAATGCTCGATCGTATGCTTGACCATTATGAGCGGGCAGTCTCGGACTAAGCTGGTACGGCAAATTCGGCCGAGTGCCGGCACGCAAAACATTGTCTTGCGCGCCGGACTCTTCAGACCGTTCTGGTCCTAAGCTTTTTTGGCGGCCGCGCGGCGCTTGGCCGGTGTTTTTGCCTTGGTCGTTTTTGCAGCGGTTTTCTTCGCTGCTGGCTTTTTTGTTGCCGCAGCTTTCGGAGCCGCTTTGCGTGTGGTTTTGCGCGGCTTGGCTGGCGCGTTGACTTTGGCAATCGCGTCGATCTCGGCGCTCAGGCGGGCCAGACGTGTTGCCACATCCTTATTCGCCTTGGCTTTGCCCTTGGTGGGCTTCGCTTTCGCGGCAAGTTCGGCGATCTCGTCTTCGAGCTTGTCAATCTTGGAGGCGATGTCGGTTGCCTTTTCGCTCTTGGCACCAAAGCCGAGAACCGAACGCATACGCTGCATTCGCGCTTCGAGGGCTTCACGCTGCTCACGCTGGACGCGCAGGGCCGCTTCGGTCATTTTCGTGACGCTTTCCGTGGCTTTAACAACCGTCTCGTTCGCGCCGAGCTTGGTTTTCATCTCACTGTCGATTTCCGAGCCGCGCTTGACGAGATCTTCGAACAGTTCGCTCGTGCCAGCGTTCATTTTCTTGGCGCTGGTGGCAGCTTCGGTGTAAGCGCGGCCATAGGCACCAAGGCCTGCGAGCCAGATTTTTTGCGCCATATCGCGCGTCTGGGCTTCCATTTCTTTGAGTGTTTTTGCCGTATCTTTGGCCATGGGAGGACATCCTGTTGATTGTGCGCATAGGGCGGGGCTGCCCTGTGCTGATGGATGCTTGATACGGGAAAGTTTTAGAAAACGCATACTAATTGTTGCGGCGCAGCATTTTGTGAATATCAAGCTGAAAGCTGCGCCTCGGCTTGGCGGACGAGATCAACGGCGTCTTCGAATACCGAAAGTCCTGCGCCATGTGTTGTGGCGTTCTCCGAGATGTGGCGGCGATAGGCGCGTGCGCCCGGACGGCCAGCAAAAATGCCCAGCATATGCCGCGTCATGGCGTGCAGTGGTATGCCGTTTGCGAGCTGATCGTGCATGTAAGGCTTATATCGGTCGAGCGCATCGAAAACATTGACGGGCTGGCCCTCGCCAAAGAGCAAACTGTCCACCGCGCCGAGCAGTGCGGGGGTCTGGTAAGCGGCGCGGCCAAGCATCACGCCGTCAAAACGGGGCAGTTCGCGCTGGCAGTCTTCAAGCGTTGCAAGCCCGCCATTAAGCGTAATGACAAGATCGGGGCGGGCGGCTTTAAGGTCGGCCACCAAATCATAGTCGAGCGGGGGAACGTCGCGGTTCTCTTTCGGGCTAAGACCTTTGAGCCACGCCTTGCGGGCATGGACACAGAATATGGTACAGCCTGCCTCGGCAATGGTTTCAACAAAGGTAAAGAGGCTCGCACGTGGATCGTCTTCATCAACGCCAATCCGGCATTTTACAGTGACCGGAATATCAACCGCTTGGCTCATCGCCTTGTAACACTTGGCGACCAGCTCCGGCTCGCGCATCAGACACGCGCCGAAAAAGCCAGATTGCACGCGGTCAGATGGACAACCGCAATTTATGTTGACCTCAGCATAGCCAAAGCCTTGGGCGATTTCGGCTGCTTTCGCCATCAGTGCGAGGTCGGAACCGCCAAGCTGTAAGGCGAGCGGATGTTCGCGCGCATCAAAGCCGAGCAGCCGCTCGCGGTCGCCATGAATGACGGCATTGGCGGTGACCATTTCAGTATAAAGCCGCGCACGACCGGACAGCGCACGGTGAAACATCCGGCAATGTCTGTCCGTCCACTCCATCATGGGGGCGACTGAGAATCTAAAGTCTTGTTTTTTCACGATAAATATAATACTATCAAAGGACTAAAACAGGAACAAGCACAAAAAGGCACACTGGAAAATCCCTAATGTTCACGCTTTGTCACCCTATGTCTCGAGCTGAGTGTGCTCAATTTGTGCTTAAAATTGATGAGTGGGCGGAAAGAAAATGGCGGCCATAAATAAGACTCCTGCGGGCAAGTGGCGAGTCCAAGTTCGACGAGAAGGTTTGTATGCCTCCAAGACGTTCCACAAGAAGTGTGACGCAGATACCTGGGCTCGGGAAAGTGAGCTTCAAATTGATCGGGGAGGACCGATGATAAAATCAGGTCCAAAAAACCTGAAATCATTTGGCGACCTCGTCGACCGGCATATAGCAGATATGGAAGAAGTTGGGAAACCTTTACGCCGGTCTAAAGCCTATTCGCTTAATCTACTGAAGGAGAAATTGGGAAGAATTAGAATTGGAAATTTGAATGGTCAGAGAGTGATCGAGTTTGGTCGCAGTCGAGCGCTGGAAGGGGCAGGGCCTTGCACGGTTGGTGCAGATGTTTCCTACATCAAGACTATTCTTGCTCACGCTGCAGCGGTGCACGGCGTCGTCGTATCGACTGAGGAGGTTGACCTCGCACGAATTGCTCTTACCCGCTTGTCGATAGTGGGAAAGGGGCGTGAGAGAAATAGGCGGCCTACTGAGGATGAGTTGAAAGTCCTCTTCGAAGAGTTTGATGGCAATGAACGTCTTACCATTCCTATGACCCGGATAGTAAAGTTCGCCATCGCTTCAGCGATGCGCGAGAGCGAGATAACCAGCATCACATGGAAAGACCTTGATGCCCGGCGGAGGGTGGTTCTGGTACGCGATAGAAAAGATCCGCGAGACAAGGATGGAAACGATCAATTCGTGCCTTTAACGGATTTGTCCGGATACGATGCTTGGGAACTCATTCAGGAACAGCGACAATTCGCATTCAGCGAGAACGCACCCATTTTTCCTTATAATCCGAGATCGGTAGGAACAGCATTCCGCCGGGCCCGGAAGAAGCTCGAAATTGAAGATTTGACATTCCATGATCTCCGACATGAGGCGACCAGTCGATTTTTCGAAGCTGGCCTAACGATTGAGCGAGTGGCGCTGATTACGGGTCACAAAGACTGGAAGATGCTGAAGCGCTATACGCATCTGGCTCCCGATATGGTGTTCCTTCAAAGATCGAATGTCGGGTCTTAGGCTCATAACCTGAAGGTCGTAGGTTCAAATCCTACTCCCGCACCCAAAAAACCCCGTTAACTCAACGAGTTATCGGGGTTTTCTTTTTGAGCGCTCGCTCACAATTTTCGATATGTAGCATATATGTAGCAGAAAATAATTATCTTTTGGGACTTTTTACAGTCGACCTGAACGTCTCATATGAGGACTTGCTACACGTGGAGAAATCATCCGGGAGTGCCTGAGCATCAAGGTGCAGCGATCCCTGCGTTCGAGAGGAGGCTTGCACGCCGGCGCAGATTCAATGCTTCGCTCAGGACAACCGTCCGGCGTTTATCGCCAAGACTTAGAGTGATGTCAGCGCCGGAGTAAAAACCCACCACTGGCCGGAGTAAAATTACACCACTTTTCACATGAGTAGGTTTGTCCATAGTGGCGTATGGCGCAGTGCTTCCACACGGCTCGGAGCCATGCGACGCTGTGGTCAAACCGGGCT
>CALLUH010000075.1 GCA_938011445.1 uncultured Hyphomonadaceae bacterium | reverse complement strand
GCCCAGAAGGGTTGGATAAGATTGGTCCACTGGTCGCCATAGGCGACGGCCATGACAATCTGAGATGGGGGAACATCAAGCGCGCTCGCCGCTTCAATAAAGATTGGTCCTTGTACGGCCCACTGGCCGCCGCCGGACGGAATGAAGATGTTCAGCAAGCCACCAGACAGAAACGCAAAGAGGGGTAGTGTTTCAGGTGAGGCAGATGCGACGATCCCGCTGGCAAGGATCGAGATCAGTCCGCTTCCGATCATCACTGCCATCATGCCTGCATAGAACGGGTAGTGGAGGAGAATTGGCGCGACCACCGGACCGGCTCTGCCAATCGAGTCAACAAGATGCTTCGGGGAGCGGACAAATATGAGACAGGCGAGCAACAAGCTCCAATTGACCGTATTGAGATCAATGGTGAGTTCACCCGCAAATGCGGCCTGTCCGAGATAGATGGCGAGGCTAGCCGCAAGGATCAGTGTCAGCCACCGCGAGTTTTCAACGCGTTCTGCCGGTGTGCGTGGGATCGCTGCTGGTGCCTCTGCTGTTTCAGGTTCGACGGTTGGTGCATCGGTCGTCTGATCCCTGGAGTGCAAAAGGATGACCGTCATGCAGAGCGCAAGAATGGCGCATAGGATTGTCATGCCGTTCCAGGTCGTGAACACAGTATTCGTCACCGGGATCACGCCCATGCTTTCCTGCAAAGCGTGGCCCTCTGTTGCAACAAACAAGGCTGCCGAACTTGAATATCCCATGTGCCAGATACAGGTGGAGGCATAGGTAGCCGCGACGAGCAATGGGTAGTTCAGTTTTACACCTCTGCTTCCAGCTTCCCGAGCAACTGTTCGTGCGATGATGGCACCGCCAACAAGGCCGAGCGACCAGGTGATGAGACTGAGCCCACACGTGATGAGCACAACAAGCAAGTAGGCTTGCCGGGCGCTCGCTGGCAGTCTCGACAGAGCTTTCAAGCCGGTGGAGACAATGTCTGTGTTTGCCAGAGTGTGTGAAAAAACAAGTGTCAGGCTGAGCTGGCCCATAAATGTGAGCAGCCCTGGCAAGCCATCTCCCCAAAGGTCTAACACGCCAGAAGGGGTAATATCGGTGACCAGTACACAGACACCGAGTGTCAAAAGGGTCAGCGCGATCGTGAATACGATTGGGTCCGGATAATAGCGCGTGAAAAAGCGATCGAGGCGGGAGATCATATTCATTTTGCTGGCCGTTTCTGAGGGTAAAGTGGCAATCGGCTTATAGTGCTACCCTGGCGCCTTCGATCGACGCAGGCTTCATACCATGACAGAGTATCGCGGATGCCTGACTTTGGCTCAATCATAGGCGCTTAATCCCGCTTTCAGGTCTGCGAGCAGATCGGCGTCGTCTCCGCCCGCATGAAAGATATAGCGATCCGGCCGCACGAGAATTTGCGTGACATCATGCTTTTCGAAAAATGCGGCGAGCTTCCCCGTCACATCTTTGAAATCGCGACCCATCATCAACACTGAGCTGCCAAGCTCTTTCTCAAACCAGTCGGAATGCGTGGAATTGACAGGCGAGGACTGCAGTAAAACGAAATGACTACCCGTCAGATCATCAAGCAATATCTGATTACCATCCGGCGTTTCGACATGGGGCTGGATCATTTGATTGCCAGCAAGCGCGTGCTCTCCCAAAAGCCCATCCTTATAGGCATGCTGGTTGCTCATTTTTGCGGTCATTGCGACGGCCATTTTCGGCATATGGTGACCGATAAAGAATGATAAATTCCGCTTGAGCTTACCAAGGAAATTTTTGCGGCTGATCATAAGCCCGCGTTCCGTTGCGCCTGTGATCAGACCTGCGCAATGGTTCCAGCGCTCTTCCTGATAGGAATCGAGGAATTTGCTCGAGACCGTGCCGCGCAGGACCAGATCCAGTTTGAAAGCCAGGTTTGCCGCATCCCGGATGCCCATATTCAAACCCTGACCGGAAAACGGCGAGGTGAGGTGGGCTGCGTCACCGGCAATAAGGACACGTCCGCGTCTCCATTTATCGGGCATGCCAGCATAGAAATGATAAGGTGCGATACGCTGAAATTCGATGGAGCTGGTATCGAAATAATTCGAGATCAAATCCCGCGCATCTTGTTCGGTAAAGGTCTCGGCAACCTCGTCGGTTACCTCAAAATCAAACCGGACATGATTGTTGCACCCTTTTACAAAAACAACGGCCGCGTCCGCTCGGCACATAAATTCGGAGCGATCGATCAAACCATTCCAGAGATCGTCATCGTGGACATGTACGTCCATGACGATCCATCGGCGGCTATAATTGAAATCAACGCGCGTTCCACCGATATATTTGCGGCAGAGGCTGCCGCCGCCGTCTGCGCCGACAATGTAGCGGCTGGAAAATTCGAAGACCTCGTTGCTCTCAGTGTTACGTGCTTTCAGAGTGGCGACATCGCCTTCGCCCTCCACGTCCAGTACCTCGTATCCGAGATAGGCATCGACGCCGCGGTCGTTTCGAAAGTCTTCGCGCAGGAGATGCTCAAGCGCGGGCTGGTGAAATCGCAAGCCTGGCGCTGGATGTCCAAGTGTTTCTTCGAGGTCATGCATGCGCAGCTCCATAAGGGCTTTGCGGTTCTCGTCCACAAAGACATGCCGATCAGATGGACGGGCGTCCTTGCCAACCAAGCGATCTATCACGCTGAGCTGTTGGAAAATCCGGCAACTTTCCGCGTCGATCTGCATGGCGCGCGGGGCATGAAAGACGTCCGTCTCGCGATCAAAAATCGCGACTGCGTAACCTTTTTGTCGAAGCAGGTTTGCCAGCGTTGCACCGACCGGGCCGCAACCCACAATCAGGAGATCATAGTGTTTCATCTTGTGCGGCGGCCTTCTAGAATTTTTTCGCTGAGTCCTCTGCCTCAGCCTTGCATTTGGCGATTGCTTCATCCAAATGAGGGCCGGGCAAACCGGTTGGTTGGACTTTGATCAGGCGGATATCAGTGAACCCTAAAAACCGAAAAATATGATCGAGATAGATACGTTGAAAGTCTGTCTTCATTCCGTCTGTTTCCAGTGGAAACCGTTCTTCGTACAGGCTGCCGCTGGCGAGCACCATTTGCAGCGGGCGGCCGGTGATCTGGCCGATATATTCTCTATTCTCATTCACCATGACGCTCGCGCCGACTTGAACGACAAGGTCGATCCAGTGCTTCAAACGATAGGGGATGGAATAGTTCCACATTGGCGAGGATAAGAGGACCTTGTCCGCAGACTTCAATCGGTCGATTTCGGCGAGCACGCCGCCCCATTCGCCTTCTGCGCCAAGCGGGGGTTGGCCGGTGAACTGTTTGATGATGTTGTCCATCTTCTGGTTGGCCCCTTCTGCAGCAAATGCCGGCAGATCCATGTCGAAGAGCGGCATATGCTCGATCTCATGGTCAGGGTTTTCGGCGCGATAGGTATCAAGGAAAGCATTTGCGACCTGTGATGAGTAAGAGTACTCACCACGGGGGCTTGCTTCTATATATAACACTTTCATTTGATTTATCTCGCAATTTGGAGGGTTTTGAATTGATGTCGGTTTGAACTATCCCTGCGGACTGCTCTCCAGAAGCGCGCGCGCACCTTCGATCAGTGCAGGGATGTAGTCAGGCAGAGTTGCCATGCGCTGGTCCTGGCTCTCTCCGCGTTCGAAGCGGCGATAAAGTTGCTGCAGAACCACGGCGTGTTTCCAAAGGGCGAAGGCTTCATACCAGGCCAGGTTTTCGCTGATGCCTGCCTTTGCGCAATAATAGTCGGCGATCTCTGAGCGGCTTGGAAAATCCGCCATGTCGAGACCTATCGTGGGCGCCCGATCAAAACTGTCGTCTGCTTGTTTCCAGTATCCAAGTAATGTCCCGATCTCGATGAGGGGATCACCAAGTGTCGTCATATCCCAATCGAGAATGACCTCTACCCGGCGCGGGTCTTTTGGATTGAACAGACAATTGTCGAGCTTCGGATCATTGTGCACGACGCTGACGCGTTTGGTTTCCGGGCGCGTTTCGGAGAGTATTTTGTAAACGCGATCGAAGGCTTGATCGCGCAAACCTTCTGAGACGAGACTCCAGCGTTTCGCCCACCCCTCAAGCTGTCTTTCGACAAACTGTTCAGCGCGTTTGCGATTGCCGAAGCCTACAAGATCCACATCGACAGACTGCAGGGCAACCAATGCATCAACGAGCGCAAAACTGACATCCCGCGCAAGCGTTGGGGAAGCCTCAAATTGAGCCGGCAACCTGTCACGGATTATGACACCCTGACATCTCTCCATAGTGATAAATGACGCTCCAATCACAGAATTATCGTCGCAAAATCCATAGACCTTCGGGGCCTGATCGAAATGCGGGGCCAGTCCGTTCAGAACGCGGTATTCGCGGGCCATATCATGCGCGCCAGGCGCGATGTTTCCAAGCGGAGGGCGGCGCACCACCAGGTCCCGGTCCTCAAAGCTCAAACAATAAGTCAGATTGGCGTGCCCGCCATGAAATTGCGCGACCTGCATATCGCCGGAAAGGTCCGGTATGTTTTGTTTTAACCAGACTTCCAAAGACGCCCAGTTCATCTCTTCGTCAGGGCGAACAGGGGACACATCTGTAAGCGTTAGCCCATCCATCAATAAATGCCCCGCCTATTGTGTGTCTCGTTTGAACCGAAGCAAGTTCCAATCGTGATTGACCTTGCGAACAGGATCATCAATCTCGAGTCCCGCAAGCTCGCATCCGCGCAGGAAGTCCCGAATATGTTTTGTCATCCAGTCACGCGCCGTATCGGCGTCGTTGACTTTCA
>CALLUH010000074.1 GCA_938011445.1 uncultured Hyphomonadaceae bacterium | reverse complement strand
GATTGGCATTCCGCACCATTTCGTCAAACGGCTGAATATGCGCGAGCAGCTTATCAAGAAGGTCGAGATCATTCCGCTGGAGGTCATTGTGCGCAATGTCGCCGCCGGAACCATGGCCAAGCGGCTCGGCCTCGAAGAAGGTGAGCGCTTGCCGCGTGCGGTCGTCGAGTTCTGCTATAAAAAGGACGAGCTTGGCGATCCACTGGTTGCCGAAGAACACATTTCCGCATTTGGCTGGGCGAGCCCGCCCGAAGTGGACGATATGATTTCGCTGGCCCTTCGGACCAATGACTTTATGAGCGGACTGTTTGCCGGCGTTGGAATCAAGCTGATCGACTTCAAGCTGGAATTTGGCCGCCTGTTTGAAAATGACACGGTACGGACGATCCTTGCTGACGAGATCAGCCCCGACAGCTGCCGGCTCTGGGATATGGAAACCGATAAGAAGCTCGACAAGGACCGTTTCCGGCGCGACCTTGGCGGGGTGACCGAGGCTTATTCGGAGGTGGCCCGCAGGCTTGGCATCTTGCGCGACTCGGGCGACGGAGCAGAAATCGTCGATTTCAAGGGAGGCGGCAAGTGAAGGCAATTGTCCATATTGGCCTGAAACCGGGTGTGCTTGATCCGCAAGGCAAGGCGGTCGCCGATACGCTCGGGCGGATGGGCTATAGCGAAGTTGAAGCAGCGAGAATTGGCAAGACGATCGAGCTGGACCTTGACGATGGGCTAAGCACAGGGGATGCTGAAACGCGGGTGAAAGAAATGTGCGAAAAGCTGCTCGCCAATACTGTGATTGAAAGCTACCGGTTCGAGATTTCGGGCGCATGAAAACGGCGGTGATTGTCTTCCCCGGGTCCAATTGTGACCGCGATGCGCAAGTGGCGCTCGCCGAAGCGACCGGCAAGGCGCCTGCAATGGTCTGGCATAAGGACGGGACAATCCCGGACGATACGGATTTGGTGATGATCCCGGGCGGCTTTTCCTATGGAGATTATTTGCGCTGCGGGGCGATGGCGGCGAACTCTCCGGTGATTGCGCAATTGCACGCCCATGCCGAGCGCGGGGGCTATGTGCTGGGCGTCTGTAACGGCTTTCAGATTTTGGCCGAGACGGGGCTGTTGCCAGGTGCGCTTGTTCGCAACGCCTCGCTCAATTTCGTGTGCAAACCACAGGCGCTGAAAGTGGAAAGCGCGAACACGGCATTCACCTCGGCCTATGCGGGTAAAGAAGAAGTGACCATTCCAATCGCCCATCATGACGGAAACTATATGGCCGACGAAGCAACGCTCGACACGCTCGAAGGCGAAGGCCGTGTGGCGTTCCGCTATGCCGATAATCCAAACGGCTCGGCGCGCGATATTGCGGGCGTCCTGTCCGAGAATGGCCGCGTCCTCGGCATGATGCCCCACCCCGAGCGCGCGATTGGCGGGCATGAAGGCGGCACGGACGGGCTGGGACTGTTTGAGAGTTTGGTCGGGGCTGTTTGTGGCTGTATCGGCTAAACGGCCTTGAACATTCGTGCAAACATTGACCTCAAAAAGCGTTTCGGCAAAGCTGTGTGCATCAAATTGGGAGGATTTTTCATGCGGCTGGTTCTGGGATTGTTACTTGCGATGCTGCTGGCGCGAAGCGCGATCGCTGAGGCAGAGACCCGGCCTCTCTTCGTCGAAGCAGTAGACTACCGAACGATTGCCAATGTCGATGGATGCGAGACGGAACCGTACTACAAGCCCCGCCAGTATCCACAGTGCAGTGACCCCGAGAAGCTTTATGCCGCCGCCATCGCATTTGCCGCGGCGCACAATCTACCGCTCATGATTGATTGGGGTTTTGATGAGTGCCCCGGCTGTCAGGCTAGAGAGAGTGCTTTACGCGCTCCAGATTTTGACTTGTCTTCCGACGGACTTCTGGCATCGATGACCCAAGAGCAAGCGGCGTCATTCTCAAGCTATACGCGTGGCCTCAATCAAATCGCTTTGGTGAAAATGAACTCGCATGGGTCATTTCAGCACTTTCAAGATTTTGCTGAACGAATTGGTGCCCAGAGCGTGGCGAGTGATTTAGGCTGGAATAAGGTCTGGTCTCCATTATTCATGCTCGTTAACCCTGAGACGAACGAGATCGCTGCAAACGATTGGTTTGGCGGCTATAGTTTCTGCACACTGATTGAAGAAATTAATGAAGGCCTTCAACAAGTTGGCATTGCGACACGCAAAGACAATGTAGTTCGACAATGTTACATGCCGGACGAGTTTACCAGCGCTGATATGGCTGCATGGAGCGATGCTTGCGAGACTGAAGATCGCATCAAGTGCTTCTGGTTGGGTTATGCGCACGCGCGTTCGATCGACCAAGCTTCAGATGTTATCGCCAGAATAAGCCCTTATGCAAAAGCCATGGGCGCTTATACCGCTGCATGCGAGCAAGGTGTCGCAAATGCATGCAGCAAAATCGGCAGAATGATGCACAATCATGACAGTGTGGCAAAATACCATCATGGCGAATATTATGCCGAAAGGGCGAATGAGTTTTCTGCTAGAGCTTGCGACCAAAAGTTTCTTTCGGCTTGTGGATCTTTGGCATACGGGTACCGATACGGACGTGATGGCCTTGAGCGCAATCTACAATTGGCGGCAAGACTGTTCCGGGTCGCTTGCGTCGCGCACGACCCTTGGGCATGCGGCCATCTAAGTCGACTCACCAGCCTCGGCACAGAAGGCACCGAAGACTATATAGGGCAGGAAGAGACGCTTCTGGCCTTTGCTTGTCGAAACCGAAATGACTGGGCTTGCGAAGACAGCAACCCGCAATGATCACCCACCTCTATCGCTACCCCGTCAAAGGCCTCTCCGGTCAAGCGCTGGAGACACTCGACCTAATCGCGGGCGAAGGCATATCGGGGGACCGCGCGTTTGCGATTGCGCGGGGGGCGGATGTGTTTGACGAGGCCGCGCCGGAAGCGAAATCGAAGCTGCATTTTTTGATGCTGGCGAAAGACGAGGCGCTGGCGGCGCTCAATACGCGCTATGATGCGGCGAGCGGTGTGTTGACG
>CALLUH010000073.1 GCA_938011445.1 uncultured Hyphomonadaceae bacterium | reverse complement strand
AGCATCACAAAAGAGGCAAAAGGAAGCCCGGCGAGGATCATGAAGAGAATGGCGACGCTCGCAACGCCATGGCCGAAATAGCCAAGCGAGGCGTCATGGGTTGAATACCCTCCCGCTGACATTGTGGTCATCGCATGGGTTACGCTGTCGAATGTGTTCATCCCATTGATGCTGTAAAGCACTGCGCAGGCTACCGAG
Organism: uncultured Hyphomonadaceae bacterium; assembly: GCA_938011445.1. GTDB lineage: Bacteria > Pseudomonadota > Alphaproteobacteria > Caulobacterales > Hyphomonadaceae > CALLCD01. The sequence goes on along the minus strand of CALLUH010000073.1, from coordinate 10,076 downwards.
AGAACGAGATAGACAATGCCGGTCTGCGCGGCAATTTCAGTTACGCGCGGCAGGAATTTTCCGGATACATCCGAGCTTTCAATCTGGAAAAGTTGCATCCCGCCCACGCGCAGGCTGGGCAGAATCGCGATGGCGGTCACGATGATGCCAATGCCACCAATCCATTGCAATATGGCCCGCCACAAGAGAAGCCCGCGCGGCATGGCGTCAAGCCCTGTCAGAATGGTTGCGCCCGTTGTGGTCAGTCCCGAGACGCTTTCAAACACGCTGTCGGTCAGTGTCTGTCCGGCAAATATGAACGGAATGGCGGCAACTGCTGGCAACATGACCCAGATCAGCACCGTCAGGAAAAAGGCTTCGCGCGGGCCTGTCTTGCCGTCATCCTGCCCGACAAGCAGAGCAAGACATACACCAATAAAAATTGTCCCGAACGCGGAAATCGCGAACACGCCCCAGGCTTCATTCCCGTCGGCAATATCAACCAGCGCGGACGGGATCATTGCCACACCGATCAGGGCCGTCATAATGCCAGTGGCCAGAAGAACAGGGCGAAGCTGCATAGGCTAGCTTACTAATCAAGCTTTGTTGGTAAAGTCTTTATCGTGGACGGGCTCAGAATTTGTCTTTGCGGCGGCGTATTTCGGCAAATGTGGCCACGGCATCTCCCGCATGGCCCATCGCAGCTTGTAAATGGGCTTCATTGGCGCGCAGGAATGGATTTGTGGCCAGTTCGCGCGAGAGCAGTGTGGGCACGGTCCATTTTCCAGCGGCGCGGCTTGTGTTGATGTCATCGACATAGGCCTGAAGGTCGGGATTGTCCGGCTCGATCGTGATGGCAAATTTGGCGTTGGCGGCCGTGTATTCATGGGCGCAGTAAAGCGCGGTGTCCTCGGGCAGAGCTTTGAGTGCGGACAGGCTGGCCCACATCATGTCCGGTGTGCCTTCAAATACCCGCCCGCAGCCAAGCGCAAACACAGCGTCGCCGACAAAAGCCGTTTTCTCGGTCGGCAGGTGATAGGCGATATGGCCGAGCGTGTGGCCGGGCACGTCCATAATCTGCGCCGTGATACTGCCAAGGTTCACACTGTCGCCCGCGCCGACGGCCTCGTCGATGGCGGGGATTTTATCAGCTTCATTGCGTGGGCCGATAATCTTGCAGCCTGTGGCGTCTTTGATCGCCTGATTGCCACCGGCATGGTCGGGATGCCAATGGGTGTTCCAGATTTGCGTAATGGTCCAGCCTTGTTTTTTGGCCTGAGCGAGATATTCGGTCGCATCAGGCGTGTCTATCGCGGCCGTTTCCCCTATGGCGGGATCATGGGCCAAAAAGCCATAATTATCCGATAGACAAGGAAATTGGTGTATTTGCAGCATTTGAGACCTCGATGAGCGCATGGGGGTTGTTATAGGCAGCAGGCTAGCACAGGGATTGTGATGCGTCAGGATGTAACCGCTCTGGAAGCGTTTTATGCCAGCCCACTTGGGAAGGTTGCGGCCAAGACGCTTGCGGTACGGATGCAGTCGCTCTGGGGCGCGTGTCAGCGTGAGCAGATGCTCGGCTTTGGCTTTGTCACCCCTTTGCTCGACCGGATCGGGGGTGAGGCGCAAGTGCAGGTGGCGGCGATGCCAGCGGCTCAAGGCGCGCTGACATGGGCACCCACAGAGAATGGTGTGTCCACGGTTTTGTGTGACGAGACGGCTTTGCCATTTCGGGACGGGATGTTTTCGCGGATTGTGGTGATGCATGGGCTGGAAGAGACCAGCGCGCCATATGAGCTTTTGCGCGAGATCTGGCGGGTCATGGCGCCGGAGGGCAAGCTGATCGTCATTGCGGCGAACCGGCTCGGCCTTTGGGCGCGCTCTGAGGGGACGCCGTTCGGGCAGGGACGGCCATGGACACGTGGGCAATTGGCGCGCGAGTTGAGTGGTGCCATGTTTCAGACGACGGCGTGGACGCATGCTTTGCATATGCCGCCAACTGGCTGGGCACCGGTTCTCGCGCTCAATGAGGGCTGGGAGAAAGTCGGCGAGCGCCTGTCGGCCGTGATGGGCGGTGTGGTGCTGATCGAAGCGACCAAGCGGCTCTATGTAACGCCAAAGGGTGAGAAGATCAGCTTTTCGCCGCTAAAACCTGTGCGGGCGACCAAAGGTTTGGCACAGCGTGCCCAAAAAGTGGGCCGCGGGAAGGGTGCAAGCTCAAATCCAGGCGAGTTGGATTGACGGTGCAGGATAGGTTGCGCATATTTTTAAAAGATGGAGCGAGGATATTGCAATGAAACTGGTAACAGCGATCTTTAAGCCGAGCCGACTGGATGCGGTGATTGATGCGCTTGCGGCGGTGGGTGCGTCGGGACTGACGGTCTCCGAAGTGCGCGGCTATGGTCGTCAGCAAGGCAAAACGGAAGTCTATCGCGGCGCCGAATATGAAGTGCGGCTTTTACCAAAAGTGCAAGTAGATGTGGCGTGTTCTGCGGACGCTGCCGAACGAATTGTCGGGGCGATTATTAGCGCGGCCAATACCGAGACGATTGGTGATGGTAAAATCTTTGTCCGCGAGCTTGATACGGTGATCCGCATTCGCACTGGCGAGCGGGATGAAAAGGCTGTCTCGCAATAAGTCGGGTTTACGCGTTCAGCCTTAAGCGGCCCGGACGGCGTTTGTGCCCAGCGACTGGAATAAATCGTCGAGAATATCGCCGGGCGTTTCAAGGCCCACCGATAACCTGACCAGACCTTCGGAAATGCCATGGGTGGCGCGCTCCTCGGGCGTGTAAGTGGAGTGGGTCATGCTGGCCGGGTGCTGGATGAGGGTTTCAGCATCCCCCAGAGATACGGCGCGATGGATCATGGAAAGCCGGTTCATCATATGGATACCGGCCTCATAGCCGCCCTTAAGCTCGAGCGCGATCATGCCTCCGAAACCTGACATTTGCTCTTTGGCAAGCCTGTGCTGACGAAAGCTTTCAAGCCCTGGATAATAGACCTTGAGCACGGCAGGATGTGTTTCGAGCATTTGCGCAATGGTGAGGGCCGTTTTTGCGTGGCGCTCCATCCGCAGTTCGAGCGTTTTCAGACCACGCAAGATGAGCATGGCGTTGAACGGCGCCATCACAGCGCCGGTCATGTCTTTGACGCCGACCATGCGCACTTCGGCCATATCTTCTGCCGAGCCAATTGCGATGCCCGCGACAAGATCGCCATGTCCGCCAAGATATTTGGTCGCCGAATGAACCACAATGTCTGCGCCGAGGGTTAGCGGGCGGGTCTGGACGGGCGTGGCATAGGTGTTATCGACAATGGTGCGTACGCCTGAGCGACGTGCAATCTCGCTAATCGCAGCAATGTCCACAAGCCGCATATTCGGATTGGCGGGTGTTTCAAAATAGACGATTTTCGTCTTATTGCTGATTGCCATTTTCAATTCATCGGGATTGGTCAGGTCGATGTGCGTAACCTTGATGCCGAAGCGGCTCAGCCCGTCGCGCAGGAAGGCAAATGTGCAGCCATAAAGGGTCTTGTCGGTGATCACTTCGTCACCGGCTTTGAGGAAACTCCACAAGACGGACGTGATCGCGCCCATGCCGGAGGCCATGGCCACGCCGGCCTCACCTTCTTCAAGGGCTGCCATGCGGCGTTCCAGCAAATCGGTGGTCGGGTTCGAGATTCTCGAATAAATATGTCCGGGCGTCTCCCCGGCAAAGCGTGCCCCTCCTTGTTCAGCGGTTTCGAAGGTGAATGTAGAGGTCAGATGCAATGGAGGCGTGAGCGCACCTTCATGGGATAGGGGACAATATCCGAAATGAATGGCGCGGGTTGAAAACCCCTCATGTTTGAGATGATCCACGATTTGCACTCCAACCTCTACACTCACATGACTATAACTTATCTGATGCCGCAGGACTTTGTGAATTTATCAGATAAATGTAGATTTTTTGGCATAATCTGCTAATTATTACGAATGGATAGCAAAGACGTTCAAATTGTGCGCGCGTTGCAGGCGAATGGACGGCTGACCAATCAGGAGCTTTCCGAGCGGGTGAACCTGTCGCCATCGCCATGTCTGCGCCGCGTGCGGCTTCTGGAAGAGGCGGGTATTATCAAGGGCTATAAGGCGATTATAGATTCCAAAGCGCTGGGGTTGTCGGTGACGGCCTTTATCCGGATCAAACTTGAAAAGCATGATGATGCGACCGTCAAACGCGTCGAAGGCCAGATGATAGCAATGACCGAAGTTATTGATTGTTGGCTGATGACAGGCCGCTGGGACTATCAATTGCGGGTGATGGCGGCAGACCTTGAAGCCTATGAGGGGTTTGTGCGTGGCACATTGCAGAAGGTTAACGGCATTGCGTCGATTGATACGAGCTTTGCCTATGGGCAGGTTAAACGTTCCTAGGGCGCGCGCTCACGGGGTAGGCCGGTCCTTATTAATCATGAATTTGCCCGTGGCTGATGCAGGCTTGGGCCTTTAGGCTCCGGGTTTTGTTCAAGGGAAACCGAGCCTGCGTTATGTTGGCGCTTTCCTCAGACTGCAAGCGGGGCTATATCCCGCCTATGACCACACAACGTGATAAAATCCGCAATTTTTCGATCATTGCCCATATTGATCATGGCAAATCCACACTGGCTGACAGGCTGATCCAGCATTGTGGCGGGCTGACGGACCGCGAAATGTCTGAACAAGTGCTCGACAATATGGACATCGAGAAAGAGCGCGGCATCACCATCAAGGCACAGACCGTCCGGCTCGATTACAAAGCCAAGGATGGCGAGCAATATGTGCTTAATCTGATGGATACGCCCGGTCATGTTGATTTCTCCTATGAGGTTTCGCGTTGTCTGGCGGCATGTGAAGGCTCGCTGCTCGTGGTTGATGCCAGTCAGGGTGTTGAGGCGCAGACCCTCGCCAATGTCTATCAGGCCATTGACCAGAACCATGAAATTGTTCCGGTGCTCAACAAGGTTGATCTGCCAGCGGCCGATGTGGACCGTGTGGCCGAGCAAATCGAGGAAGTGATCGGGCTTGATGCGTCGGGCGCGATTCTGACTTCGGCCAAGACCGGCATTGGCATTGAGGGTGTGCTCGAAGCTGTTGTCAGCCAATTGCCGCCGCCGCATTTGGGGGAGGTGGATGCACCGCTCAAAGTCTCGCTGGTGGACGCCTATTATGACCCTTATCTCGGCGTCGTGGTGATTGTGCGCGTGGTCGATGGGGTTCTGAAGAAGAAGCAGAAAGTCCGGATGATGAAGACCGGAAGCAGGTATGAAATCGACAATGTTGGCATTTTCGGGCCGAAACCAACCAATGTTGACGCGCTTGGCCCGGGCGAAGTCGGGTTTCTCGTGGCCTCGATCAAGGATGTGGCAGACTGTTCGGTTGGCGATACGATTACCGAGGATAAGCGCCCCTGTGACGCGCCGCTGGCGGGCTATAAGGATGTGCAGCCGGTTGTGTTTTGTGGTCTGTTCCCGATGGATGCGTCTGATTTTGACGATTTACGCGCGGCGATGGGTAAGCTTCGGCTTAATGATGCGAGCTTTAGCTGGGAAATGGAAACGAGCGCGGCGCTGGGCATGGGCTTTCGATGCGGCTTTTTAGGCCTTTTGCATCTTGAGATCATTCAGGAACGGCTCAGCCGCGAATTTGACCTCGACCTGATCGCGACCGCCCCGAGCGTGGTGTATGAGATGACCATGACAGACGGCACTGAAATCGAGCTGCACAACCCGTCGGACATGCCCGATGTGGTCAAAGTGGCTGAAATTCGGGAGCCGTGGATTGAGGCGACTATTTTTACGCCGGACGAGTATCTGGGTGGTATTTTGAAACTCTGTCAGGATCGGCGCGGTATCCAGAAGGAAATGACCTATGCGGGCACGCGCGCTATGGTTAAGTATGAGCTGCCGCTGAACGAGGTTGTGTTTGATTTTTATGACCGGCTGAAGTCGATCTCGAAAGGCTATGCGAGCTTTGACTATGAACTGATCGGGCATCGCGCGGAGAATCTCGTCAAGATGAGCATTCTCGTCAATGAGGAACCGGTCGATGCGCTGGCTATGCTGGTGCACCGGGACCGGGCGGAATCGCGCGGGCGGCAAATGTGCGAACGGCTGAAGGATCTGATCCCGCGTCAAATGTTCAAAATTCCGGTGCAGGCGGCAATCGGTGCCAAGGTCATCGCCAGGGAAACCATTTCGGCGATGCGTAAGGATGTGACGGCCAAGTGTTATGGCGGGGACGCCAGCCGGAAGCGCAAATTGCTCGATAAGCAGAAGGCCGGTAAGAAGCGTATGCGCCAGTTCGGCAAGGTGGAAATCCCGCAGGAAGCCTTTGTCGCAGCGCTCCGGATGGATGGGGATTAGTGTTGCCGCACTTGGCTGCGGGGATTTGTATTAAGCATAGATAAGCCCGTCGCTATTGCGATTTGGGCGTCTTGCTCCTGGAGTCTCAAGCGCTAATCCAGTAGGCCAGAGCGCATAGAATGGTCAGGAGGACGCCCCAGACCGCATAATTGATCTTCTGCTGGCGTTCGACCGCCTTCTGGGCGAGCCAGCGGCGTGGCCGCACCCCCTTCCATGCAAAGACGATCTGGGCGGAGAGCAGCGCGCAGACGACATTCAGGGCGACGAGGATGGCCGCCGCGGCCGCTTCTGTGAATTGGCCCTCGCCGAGATACATGGCCGACGCTGCAGATGGGGGCAGGAGGGCGACCGCGACCATCACGCCGACCAGTGTGGATGATAAGCCGCCCGTCATAGACAGGGCAGCAGCGGCGCCAGAGGCGAGAGCCAGCGCGACAATCTCGGGCGAAATAAGGGTCCGTGCGATCAGTTCGCCGCTGTCCAGATTGACGGGAAAGAGGAGGGCAAGCACGAAGACGGTGACAAAGCCGAGGCTGACGCCGGTGAGGGCGGTGGCGGCAGATTTGCGCATCAAATCGGTCGATCCGAGGGCGGACCCTAATGAGAATCCAAGGATTGGACCCAGGAGCGGGGCGATGACCATGGCGGCGATGACAACGGCGACGCTATCCTCGTTCAATCCAATGGCTGCGACGACCTCAGATAGGAGGGTGAGGACAATAAAATCTGTGTTAAGGCGGCTGTCTTTGGAGACCTGCTCGAACAAGACCTCGCGCATGGCGATGTCCTTATCCTTTGGTTTTGGGGGTGCGTCCTGCGGGGTGTCCTCCGGTATTATTCGCGGGAGCGTGGCCTCAACATCCATTAGGACAAGGCGCCAGTCATCCTCTTCGCCGAACAGGCTTTGCAGCGTGTCCATCAAGACCTGACCTTCTCCGTCTTCGAGAAGGATTTGTGCGGTCGCACGGGTGCCGCCGGGTTCTTCTTCACTTGTCCAGTCGATCGCGTGTGCCGCGTCGATGGCGCGGTGGACGCTTTCGGTATGGCTGGTCGGATGGGTCAGACGGATAAGTTTCATGGCCTAAGGGATAGGCCGTGCGGGGCTTGGGCGCAATATCGCGGTATGACCTGAATTACTTGGTATGACGCCCGAAATTGACCGTATCGGAATCTTCCCCCGCTTCGAGAATGGCCTTACGGATGCCGCGCGCGCGGGTGAACTCTTCGAACAAGGTGTCCCCGTCGCCGTGCCGGATGGCCCGTTGCAGGGCGGCGAGATCTTCGGAAAACCGGCCCAATGTCTCCAAAACGGCCGTTTTATTGTTCAGGAACACGTCGCGCCACATGGTTGGGTCAGATGCGGCAATACGGGTAAAATCACGGAAGCCGCCAGCGGAATATTTGACGACTTGTCCATCATCAACGGACTCCATGTCATAAGCGGTCGAGACGATATTATAGGCGATCAGGTGAGGCAGGTGGGATGTGATGGCTAGAACGCGGTCATGTTGAACAGCATCCATAATTTCAACTTTGGACTTAAGTGTTTCCCAGAAGCGCGATAACTCTGCTATTTTATCTACATAGTCTTTTTGGACTCCACTATCGGGCGTCAAAATGCACCAAGCGTCCTGAAAAAGTGTATCAAATCCAGCCTCTGGGCCAGATTTCTCGGTTCCAGCAATGGGGTGACCGGGGATAAGGTGGGCATGTTCGGGGCAATGGGTGGCCATGGCTTCAAACGCTTTGGCTTTGACCGAGCCGACATCGGTCAGGATTGCGCCCGATTTCAAGCTGCCCGCGACGGCCTCGGTACATACCCCTAAGGCGCCGACAGGCACGCAGAGGATCACGCAGTCGGCCCCTTTGGCAGCCTCTGCGGCAGATCGGCAAACCTCGCCAAGCTCCAAGGCTCCCGCCCGCTTGGCGACCTCTTCATCCTTGTCAAAGAGGGTGATGCGCTGGGCTGCGCCAAAATGGGCGGCTGCCCGCGCAATGGATGCGCCGATCAGCCCTGTGCCGATGATTGCGATATGATCGAAGACGGGCGCGGCCATGAGCTAGGCTTTGAAGTCTTTGAAGGCGGCGAGCACATCTTCGTCGGCCTCGACGGTGCCAAAGGACAGGCGCAAGCAGTCTGGCAAGCCATAAGAGGTCATGTCGCGGATAACGATATTGCGCGCGCGCAGGAAAGCGTCGGCTGCTTTTTTCTCGGCCTCGGAGCTGAATTTTATCAATAGGAAATTGCCGACGCTGGGGACCAGCTCGTAGCCGAGTGCAGAGAGCCCTTCGGTCATGCGGATCAGTTCGGCGTCATTATGGGCAAGGGATGTTTCGACGAAATGGTCGTCTGCGAGCGCTGCAACACCTGCGGCAAGGGCGGGCGCGTTGACATTGAACGGGCCACGCACGCGATGGATGGCGTCGATGACGCTTGCCGGACCATAGGCCCAGCCAAGGCGAAGGGCGGCGAGGCCATGGATTTTCGAAAAGGTGCGCGTCATCAACACGTTTGATGCTTCGCCCGCCAGCGCGGTTCCGGCGTCATAATCATTTTTGCGGACATATTCGGCATAGGCCCCGTCAAGTACGAGCAGGATGTCCTCGCGTAGTCCAGCATGCAGGCGTTTGACCTCGTCAAAGGGGATATAGGTGCCGGTGGGATTGTTTGGATTGGCCAGAAACACGATACGGGTCTTGTCAGTGACCAGCGCAAGCATGGCGTCCACGTCTGCGGTATAGTTTTGCTCGTCAGCGCTTTTGGTGATCGCGCCGCTCTGCTGGGCGACAAGGCGATAGACCAGAAAGCCATGCTTGGTCTGGATGATCTCGTCGCCCTCGCGCAAATAGGCGCGGCCAAGGAGCTGGAAGATTTCGTCCGAGCCCGAGCCGCAGACAATGCGGTCTGGATCAAGGCCGTATTTTTCCGCAATGGCGCGGCGTAGCCTCGTTGCGCCGCCATCGGGATAGCGTTCCATTGAGGCGGCAGCTTGGGCGACGGCCTCGATTGCGGCGGGCGACGCGCCGAGCGGGTTCTCGTTTGAGGAAAGCTTCCAGCCGCCTTCTGCTGGTTCGCCGCCCTTATAGGGGATGATGTCCAGAATGCTGGGAAGGGGCTGGGGGCCTGTCATGATGCTTGCTCCAGAATGATGCGTGCCTCGCAAGTGCTCAATTTGTTCCCAAAGGTCAAGCCGCAGCGAAGGGGTGATTGTAAACAAGAGGCGGGGTAAGAGGTGAGTGGACAGGCTTTGGCAAATGCGGGCAAAGTCCGGTTTTGGCTGTCTGGCCTGTGGAACGCCATAATCGGAGACCGATATGAAGCCCTTGATATTTGCTGGTTTAAGCGCCGTTTTTGGTGCCAGTGCGCTGGCCCAGAGCGAGACGCCGGTGCGCTATGATGTGTCGTTTCCAAATGCGGCTCATCATGAAGCGCGGATTGTTATGAGCATGGCGGATTTGCCCGAAGGGGAGCTGACCGTGCAGATGTCGCGCAGCTCGCCCGGGCGCTATGCGGTGCATGAATTTGCGAAGAATGTTTATGAGGTTTCGGCCAAAACCCCTAATGGTACCGAGCTTGAAGTGATCCAAACCGAGCCTTATTCATGGCAGATCGAGGGGCATTCGGGCGCGGTGGAGCTGGCCTATACGCTTTATGCGGACAGGGCGGACGGCACTTATAGCCAGATTGATTTAACCCATGCGCATCTGAATGC
>CALLUH010000072.1 GCA_938011445.1 uncultured Hyphomonadaceae bacterium | reverse complement strand
CCTTCATCATAGGGCCGCGAGGCTTTGGTCGGGTCATCATTATATTTTGTAGACATGGCCTTGAGCGCGCAGAAACCCGCAATGCCCAGCTCGCAAATCGACGCTTCCGCGCCGCCCGCAAGCATAACATCCGCGTCACCTTCACGGATGATCCGGGCCGAATCGCCAATGGCATGAGCGCCCGTCGCGCAAGCGGTTACAACCGAATGGTTTGGCCCTTTCAGCCCATGCTTGATCGAGACCTGACCGGAGGCGAGATTAATCAGCGCCGAGGGAATAAAGAACGGGCTGACCTTACGCGGTCCGCCATTGTGCAAATCCATTTGCGAGTTTGCGATCGACTGCAAGCCGCCAATCCCTGATCCGATCAGAACGCCCGTCCGCTCGCGCTCGGTTTCCGTTTCCGGCGTCCAGCCAGAATCTTCCAATGCCTCATTGGCCGCGCCCATGGCATAGAGGATGAACTCATCCATGCGTCGGCGCTCTTTTTTCGATGCTGCCGTATCAGGGTCAAACGCTTCGGCATCCCCCTCGCCGCCACCGCGTCCCGTGCTCCACGGCACTTGAAACGCGATTTTGCACGGCATATCCGTCGTATCAAATACGTCAATCGGCCCGGCGCCGGATTTACCTTCAATCAGGCGCTTCCAGGACGCTTCCCGATTTCCGGCAAGCGGCGTGACAAGGCCAATCCCAGTTACTACGACACGACGCAAAGCAGGCCTCCTCTAAGCGGTGGTCTTCTTGATTTCGGTAACAGCGTCACCCACTGACCGGATGTTCTCCTGAACATCATCAGCGATTTCGATGTCGAACTCTTCTTCAAAGGCCATAACCAGTTCGACAAGATCGAGACTGTCCGCGCCAAGATCGTCAATAAAGCTTGCGCCCTCGACGACTTTATCCGCTTCCACATCGAGATTATCGACAACGATTTTTTTTACACGTTCAAGAACGTCAGACATAAGGCACCCTCTTCATAATTGGTGTCTGAATTAGCCGGAGCCACGTCCGGAACTGTTGCCGTTAGCACACAGTTTCCGTATGCGCCAAGCCAGAAATCAAACTCGTTACGCTTCCAGAGCCTAAATCATGGCCATTCCGCCGTTCACATGCAAGGTCTGCCCAGTGATATATGACGCCTCATCAGACGCCAAATAGGCCACAGCCGCCGCAATATCGCCGCCTTCACCCAGCCGTCCGGCCGGAATCGAGCCCAAAAGCGCCTCTTTTTGCGAATCAGCCAGCACATCCGTCATGGGTGAAGAGATAAAGCCCGGCGCGATGCAATTCGCCGTCACACCCCGGCTTGCCACTTCTGCGGCCAGCGATTTGGTAAACCCGATCATGCCAGCTTTGGAGGCGGCATAATTGGCTTGTCCGGCGTTTCCCGTCACTCCGACAATCGAGGTAATCCCGATAATCCGGCCAGAGCGCCGCTTCATCATGCCTCGCAGTGCCGATTTTGCCAGCCGGAAATAAGACCCCAGATTAACATCCAGAACCGCGTCAAAATCCTCTTCCTTCATCCGCAATAAAAGCTGGTCGCGCGTAATGCCCGCATTGGCAACCAGAATATCGAGCGGCCCGATAGCCTCCTCTGCCCGTTTGACGAGGCCATTGACCGCCTCGGTGTCAGACAGGTTGCACGTGACGATTTCAGCTTCGCCCGTGCAGGCCGCTTTAACCTCCTCAAGCACCCCTTCGCGCGTTCCCGACAGCGCAACCTTTACGCCCGCCGCAGAAAGCGCGGTTGCAATGTCTCTACCAATGCCGCCTGACGCGCCCGTCACCAGGGCCGTCTTTCCGCTCAAATCAAACATCTCGTCTCTCCAATTTCTGTCCTTAGCCGTCCGCCGCGTTCGCAAACGCCTCAAGCTGTTCAACCGTGCCAAGGGTCACACCTTTCAGGCTTCGCTCATTGCGCCGGTTCATGACCGTCAGCACTTTGCCAGCGCCCGCTTCCATCGCCGTCTCCAACCCTTGAACCACCATCCACTGCACCGATTCGCGCCAGCGGACGCGGCCCGTAACCTGCTCGACCAATTGCCGGCGGATTGCGTCAGGATCAGATGTCGCCTCGGCGGTGACGTTTGCGACAAGTGGTACGGCAGGGGCTTGAATATCCGCCTCTGCCAAAGCTTCCGCCATCGCCTCAGCAGCAGGTGTCATCAGCGAGCAATGAAACGGCGCGCTGACCGCCAGCGGCACCGCCTTCTTGACACCATTCTCACGCGCAAAAACACATGCCGCGTCAATCGCTGCGCTCGTGCCTGACAAGACAAGCTGACCGGGCGCATTGTCGTTGGCCACTTCGCAAACCCCACCTGCCGCTTGCACCCCTGCTTCGCATGCTGCCAGCGCCTGCGCATCATCCGCGCCGAGCAAAGCGGCCATAGCCCCCTCGCCCGCCGCGACAGCGCATTGCATCGCTTCGCCGCGCAGCCGCAAAAGCTTTGCCGTGTCAGCAATACTCAAAGCGCCCGCCGCGCAGAGCGCAGAATATTCCCCAAGCGAATGGCCCGCAATAAAATCAGCCCGCTCGATCGAAACGTCAAACTCTGCTTTTAATGCAGCCATTACCGCGACACTGACCGCCATCAGAGCCGGTTGTGTATTGGCCGTTAGCTTAAGCGCCTCCTCCGGCCCGTTCCAAATGACATCGCTTAGTTTTTCACCCAGCGCCTCGTCTACCGCTTCGAACACTGCCTGAGCGGAGGGAAAAGCGGCCGCCAGATCCTGCCCCATACCAACAAATTGCGCCCCTTGGCCGGGAAAGATAAAAGCCGATTTTGACATGCCATGCCCCTTCGTTCTTTACATCGCTTCATGGCGACGGTTTTAGCGGCTTGGCGACCCCGCGCAATGCTACAGGCGGCAATATCGCGCATTCGGCCAAAGAATAAGCCGCTAGCCGAGAGCCAGCGGCTTATTCACAGATCATGTTTGCGGGAAACTAGTCTTCCATCTCAGCAAACAGGTCATCTTTCGAGACCTCCTTGTCCGTGACTTTGGCCACTTCGAGAATATGATCGACGACCTTCTCCTCGTAGATTGGAGCGCGGACTTGCGCCATTGCATTTTGGTTTTTCTGGAAGAACTCCACCACTTCGCGCTCCTGTCCGGGGAACCGGCGAGCTTCGGCAATCACCGCTTGCTGGACTTCCTGATCGGTGATCTGAACATCCGCCACGCGGCCAATCTCTGCCAAGACAAGACCTAAACGGACGCGCCGATCAGCAATCTTGCGATATTCCTCTTCGAGTTCTTCATCGCTCTTGTTCGCTTCGGTTTCGTCAAGATTGCCCGCTTCTTTCTCTTGCTGAAGCTGTGTCCAAATGGTCTGAAATTCCTGCTCGACCATCTTTTTCGGCAGGTCAAATGCATGCAGTTTGTCCAACTCGTCGAGCAAGGCGCGCTTTGCCTTCTGACGCGAGGCACCATCATGCTCATTCTGGATTTGCCCGGTGATCATTTCCTTGAGTTGATCAAGGCTCTCAAGGCCAAAATTCTTGGCAAATTCCTCATCAACTTCCGGTGTCTTTGGTGCGCGGACTTCATTCACCTTCACCTCAAAGACGGCATCCTTTCCCTTGAGGTCTTCAGAGGGGTAATCCTCGGGAAAGGTTACGTTCAGCTCTTTCTCATCACCGGCTTTTACGCCCACAAGCTGTTCTTCAAAGCCTGGAATGAAACGTCCGGCGCCAATGACCACAGCCTGATCTTCGGCTGAGCCACCATCAAATGCCTCGCCGTTAATCTTGCCAACAAAATCAATCGCGACGGCATCACCATCCTTTGCTTTGGCAGTTTTGGCGCGCGCTTCGAATTTGAGGTTCTGCTCGGCAAGCTTTTGCAGGGCTTCGTCGATCTCTTCGTCCGAAACCTTGGTCACAGGACGTTCGATCTCGATGACCTTGATGTCCGCTGGTTCGAAATCCGGCATAATATCGACGTCGAGATCATAAGCCAGATCCACAGCGCCTTCGAGCACTTTTTCAAGATCATCCACCATCTTGATGTCAGGCTGCGAGGCTGGGCGGATTTTGGCCTCCTCAAAGGCTTTCTGATTGGCCTCGCCAACCAGGCCCTCAATCAGTTCGCCCATAATCGACTTGCCGAACATTTTTTTGACGTGCGAGGCTGGAACTTTGCCGGGGCGAAAGCCTTTCAGGTTCATTTGCGGACGAATTTCTGAAATTCTGTCATCGAGTTTCGCCGCCAGTTCGCTCGCCGGCACAACAATTTTGAACGAGCGGCTCAGGCCCTCAGCATTGGTCTCGGTAACTTCCATAATCTTTATTCCTGCGGTGGCGCCAGAGAGGCAAGCCATTTTCGTGGTTGAAACTCGGTTGAAGGCGGCGCTTATGTCACACAGATGCGCCTGTGTCCACGCCGCGAACGCCTCTTAAAACCGGCCGATTATCTGACCGATGCCTTCGCGGCAGCCCCCATCAGCTCAAATCGCTTGCTTGACCGCCCGACATGACCATTATCAGATATGTAAACACAAAATGCGTTGGAAGGAAAAATCATGGTTGTCGAATATCGAACCGAAGGCCCTGTTGCCATTATAACTCTGAACCGCCCCGAAGCCCGCAATGCCGTCAATGGCGAGGTGGCTCAGGGTCTCGAAAAAGCCCTTGACACTTATGAAGCAGATACAAGCCTGTGGGCGGCTATCCTGACCGCCAATGGCAAAGCCTTTTGCGCGGGCGCGGACCTCAAAGCCATTGCCGCCGGAAAGGGCGGCGAGTTGCGAACCGAAAAGGGCGGTTTTGCCGGCATCGTCACGCGCAACCGGATCAAACCGCTCATCGCCGCGATCACCGGCAGCGCACTTGCCGGCGGCACCGAGATTGCTCTCTCCTGCGACATCATCATTGCCTCCGAGGAGACCAATTTCGGCCTGCCAGAGGTCAAGCGCTCCCTCGTTGCGGCCGCTGGCGGTCTTTATCGCCTGCCACGGGCCATCGGCATGGCGCCCGCGCTTGAAGTTATCCTGACCGGCGATCCGCTATCGTCTCAACGTGCCTATGAGCTTGGCATGGTCAACAAGGTTTGCCCCACCGCCAATGTCATGGACGAAGCGATGAACATGGCCCACCGGATCTGTGCCAATGCCCCACTCGCGGTCCAAGCCAGCCAGAAAGTTGCCAAACGTGCGCTCATTGATGATGACGAGACACTGCTGAAAGCCGGACAGGCAGAGTTTGCAGGCCTCGCCCAGACCGAAGACTTCAAGGAAGGTCCAAAAGCCTTTATCGAAAAGCGCGCGCCGGTCTGGAAAGGCAAATAGGAGGGGCCCGGGTTTGATCAACCAGATAGGAACGCAGAATGGGTAAGCTACTCAAACACATGCTCGAAATTCTCGTCCTGGCGGCCCTCGCCGCTGCGGCTTGGTATGTTTTTATCGAACAACGAACAGCAAAACTCGATGACGAGGCCCGCGCCAAGGCTCCGGGCACGTTCCTGACAACCCCGCAAGGGCAGTTGCACTATCGCTGGCATGGAGAGGAAGGAAATCCCGTCATCGTCATGGCCCATGGCTTCTCGACGCCAAACTTCATCTTCGCGCAAAACGCGGACGCCCTTGTTGCATCGGGTTTCCGTGTGCTCACCTTCGACCATTTCGGCCGCGGCTGGTCTGACCGCCCCAAAGCCAAATACACACCTGACTTCTATGATCAGGAACTGACAGACCTGCTTGACGGGCTAGACCTTACCGAACCTGTCGGGCTTGTCGGCTTGTCGATGGGCGGCATCATCACCGCCGAATTTACCGCCCGCCACCCTGAACGCGTCTCGAAACTCTTCCTTTTCGTTTCGGCAGGCCTGACCCTTGGCGGCGAGGCTGGCAGTACCAATGACAGGCTGCTGCGCACACCCATCATTGGCGACTGGATCTGGCGCGTCTTCGGCAAACGCATCCTCCTCGCCGATCCACAATATGATGAAAGCGAGCTTGTATCGGCCAACAAGCTCGCCGGAGACGTTGCCAAACAAATGAACTATCGCGGCTATTTCCGCGCACTTTTGTCAAGCTATCGGCATTTGCCCATGCGCGATCAGGACGACGTGTTCACCCGCCTCGGCGCAACCGGTGTCCCTGTCATGGCCGTATTCGGCGGCAAAGATACCACCGTTCCGCCCGAAAGCGCGGCACAGCTCGAAACACTTTTGCCCGCCGCCCGCATCGAAATTTTGCCAGAGGGCGAGCACGGGCTGAACTATCAGATGCACGAGGTCACAAATCCCATGATCGTGAATTATTTCAAGAACGCCCCCTGACAGGTTTCAAAACTGCCCCTAGGCTAATTTGCACCATTCCATCGCTACCCCTGGAGACCGCCATGCCCCGCCCGCTTACCGCATCCTTCATCGCCCTCAGCCTCGCCGCCTTCAGCATAAGCGCACCCGCTTTCGCAGAGCCACCCGCACCGGGCGGCGATTTGCAAACTCTCTACAAACACCTTCACATCAATCCCGAGCTTTCATTTCAGGAAAGCAATACGGCCACCCAACTCGCCGCCGAACTCGAACTCCTCGGCTTTGATGTCACCACGGGCCTTGGCGACGATTGGGTCAAAGCGAAAGCCGAACGGGATCAGGGCGAAGTGCGCGACGGCGTGGGCGGCTATGGCGTTGTCGGCGTTCTGCGCAATGGCGAGGGCCCGACCATTCTACTGCGGACGGATACGGACGGATTGCCCGTACCAGAACAGACCGGACTGCCTTACGCCTCGCAAGCCTCCAGCGTCGGGTGGACCGGCGTAGACAGCCCCGTCATGCATGCTTGCGGCCACGATGTGCATATGACGAGCTGGGTCGGCGCAGCGCGCCGTCTGGTCGAAACCAAAGACGACTGGTCGGGCACGCTCGTCATGGTGGCGCAACCGGCCGAAGAGCTGGGTCTGGGCGGGCCGGCATTGATCGCAGAAGGCCTGTTCGAACGCTTCCCCAAGCCAGACGCCAATATCGCGCTCCACGTCTCCGCAGGTCTGCCCTCCGGCACAATCGGATATGCCGAAGGCTATGCACTTGCCGCCGTTGATACGGTTGACATAACCGTTCACGGCGCAGGCGGTCATGGCGCTTATCCGCACACGACCAAAGATCCCGTTGTGATCGCCGCCCATATCGTCACGGCGCTACAAACCCTCGTTGCACGTAATGTTGATCCGCAAGAACCCGCCGTTGTCACTGTGGGCTCGATACAGGCTGGGGCCAAGCACAATATCATCTCCAACCGCGCTGAGATGAAGCTCACGGTACGGACCTATTCAGACGAGGTGCGCAAAATTCTACTCGAAGGCATTACCCGCATCGCCAATGGCCAGGCGGCGACATTCGGTGCGCCCGCACCAGAGGTGACATTCGAGACCGACTATATTCCGTCTACTTATAATGACCCGGCTCTGACCGCCCAATCCGTAGACGCCATCCGCGCCGCCATTGGCGAGGACAATGTTGCGCCAACGCCTGCCGTTATGGGCGGCGAGGACTTTGCCCATTACAGCCGCACCGAAGACAAAATCCCAAGCCTGATCTTCTGGCTGGGCGGTGTGCAGCCTGAAAAAATCGAAAGCGGCGAACCGCTACCCTCGCTCCATTCGCCTTTCTTTGCGCCCGATGCCGCAGTCGCCATCCCCGTCGGCATAGACGCGCTGCACGCAGCCGCCATCGCCGCGTTCAACAAGGACGACTAATCAGAATGCAAAACGGGCTGGCCCCAAGACCGCCAGCCCTAACGCACCCATGCGCCAGACCCATTCGAGCGATAGCCAAGCGCGGTATAGGCGGCATCAATCAGGCTTTGCCCACGATCATTCATCAACAGCCCGCCGCCCATCTGGTTCATCGTATAGCTAAACGCCAGCCCGCATTCAGGGTCTGCGAACCCGATCGAGCCGCCCGCGCCAACATGGCCAAACGCCGCTTCACCTATCAAAGCCGACATGCCCGGGCTCGTCGCGACACCGCGATTGTCCATAGACTTCATAAAGCCGGACGCAAAGCGCGACCGGCACAACAGCGTTGCGTCAATCTGCGTTGCCGTAGACACACGCCCCATCGCCGCCAGCCGCTCTGCTGACACCAGCGAATCATCATTGCGCGCGAGCGGCGTATACATCGCGACTTGCCCTCGCGCATTCGAGATGCCGCCCGCCCCGCCAATTTCAGCCTTGTGCGCTTCAGGCTGATTGGCCGTCCATCCGCCCACGTTCAAAATCGACAGTGACTGGATCGAGGCCGGTTCGCCCATAAGCTTCTGCGTAAACACGCTCGCCATATCTTCCGGTCCCGGAGTGTGCATCAGGATTGGCGCAATCGGTTTATCGAACCCGTCCGGCAAGCCAATCCAGAAATCCGCCCCCGTCGGCCCGGCGACATGTTCAGCAAAAAAGCTTCCGAGAGACTGGCCCGAAACCCGCCGCACAAGCTCGCCGACCGTCCAGCCAAAGCTGATCATATGATAGCCATTGCGCGTGCCCGGCTCCCAGAACGGTTCTTCCGCCTCAAGCCGCCCGATCATATAATCCCAATCGAGAATGCCGCCTTCCTTGATCGGTTCACGAAAGGCAGGTACGCCACTTTCATGATTGAGCATCATCTGAACCGTCGTCGCTTCTTTGCCATTGTGTGCAAATTCGGGCCAGTATTCGGCCACCAGCGCGTCCGGGTTGAGCTTGCCTTGATCAATCAGCATATGCGCGCAAATCGCCGTCGCCGCCTTGGTGCACGAGAAGACAATCGACGTGGTGTCTTCGGTCCATTCCGCGCCGGTTTCCTTGTCCGCAACCCCGCCCCATAAATCCACCAGTGTTTGCCCGTCAACGCTTAGGCAGACCGATGCGCCCACTTCCCCGCGCGCGGCAAAGTTCTTTTCAAACTCCGCCCGAACTGCAGAAAACTTGTCGCCACAAACTCCATGAACCGCTGAACCCATTCTATCATCTCCCAAGATTTTTCTCTTGAGAGCAAAGCATTTACCAGCGCGAAATGGAAGGCATGAAAAAAGCGGCTTCCAACTAGAAGCCGCTTTCCCCACGCTACGCCTCGGTTCAGGGCTGACTAATCGTCATACCCTTCCGCGAATATGTCTCCCATAAAGAGAGTGTCGCTGGTCTTCCAGATTTCGATTGCAAGCCCAATGCCGATACAGGTCAGCATCACAATAGGGGTTACAGAGCTTTCGGCCAAATTCATAACGAGCGACATCATCTTCTACCTTTTATATTTTGTTGATGCCATTATCGCGCATTCTTCTTAACGAGGTCTGAGTCGAATTAGGAGGCTTTAAGGCAAAGCGTAACTAAATCTGCCTCATTTCTTTACCTATTGCCCGAATGGCTTAGAACGGGCTTATGGTTTCATCAACTCCCGCTAAAAAGCCTAATAAGAAGGCCGCTCCACGCGCTTGGCAACGCATGCTTTCAGGGCGCAGGCTCGACCTTATCGACCCTTCGCCGCTTGACATTGAGATTGAAGACATCGCCCATGGTTTGGCCCGTGTGGCGCGCTGGAACGGACAAACCCTTGGCGCAAACGCTTTCTCCGTCGCGGAGCATTCGGTTATCGTCGAGCAAATATGCGGCCAATGCACGCCAAGCCTGACCCCCACCGAACGCCTAACAGCGCTTCTGCATGACGCACCCGAATATGTCATCGGCGACATGATCTCGCCCTTCAAATCCGTTCTTGGGGACAGCTATAAGGGCGTTGAAACCCGACTCGAGCAAGCTGTCCATTTGCGCTTCGGCTTGGCCGCCATCACACCGGCGAAACTCAAAAAGCTTATCAAGCGCGCCGACATGATCTGCGCGTGGTTCGAAGCGGTACAGCTTGCAGGTTTTTCCAAAACCGAAGCCAACCAGTTCTTTGGCAAACCCCCGGCGAGTATCCGCCTTGAGCTTGAACCCAAACCCGTCAGCCTTGCGCAGATAGAATTTCTCGCCCGGCACGAAGCCTTGCTCGCCCAGATCATAAAGGGGACATGATGAGTGTAGACCTGGGCATTGATTTGTCGGCGGTGATCGTCACCGTTGAAGCGGCGACCCCCTTATTTCTCGAAACGCGCAGAAACGGACAGGCTCCGGCACTGCCATTTGGCGCTTTTGATCCGCAAACGGACAGAACCTTTGAGCTGGCACTGCGCGGCTGGGTCGCCAAACAAACCGGTTTTTCGCTCGGCCATGTTGAACAGCTTTACACGTTTGGGGATCAAAACCGCGCAACACCGGAAGACGATATGCACGCTGCAAACCCGTTGCCCGTGCCTTCTGCCAAAGCTGGAGACAAGCGGCAAATCTCGGTCGGCTATCTGGCTTTGACGCCACAGAAATCGGACCTTGATGTCGCTTTCGAAGCGGCTTGGCGAGACTGGTATGTCCACTTTCCGTGGGAGGACCACCGCAATGGTCCGCCTGCGTTCATTGCCGAGAAAATTATTCCGCGTCTGATGACCTGGGCGGCCGGAAACGATCACCGCCAGCAGCGCACCAAACTGGCGTTCGGCCTGAACGATTGCCAATGGCTCGAAGAGCGCGTGCTCGAACGCTATGAATTGCTCTATGAAGCCGGATTGGCCGAGGAAGCCGCCCGCGATGCCTCGCTTCCGGCACTGGCAGAACGTTTTGGTCAACCGATGATGTCAGACCATCGCCGGATCCTCGCCACGGCCATTTCGCGCCTGCGCGGCAAGCTCAAATATCGCCCGGTTATCTTCGATTTGATGCCGCCAAAATTTACCCTGTCCGCCTTGCAGAGAACCGTTGAAGCCGTGCTCGGGCTGCGTCTGCACAAACAGAATTTCCGCAGGGCCCTCGACAGGAGCGGACTGGTCGGCGGCTTGGGCGAAATGGAAACCAGCACAGGTGGACGCCCCGCTGAATATTACCGGTTCCGGCGTGAAGTCCTCAGCACCCGCGCCCAGCAAGGCATTGCCACACCAATTATCAAACAGGCGCCCAGCGGCAATTAGAGTGCATTCGCAAAATTGGACTGCGCTCTGCAATCATTCGTACTTTAGGCAACAAACTCCTCACCGGCGGGCCGCTTCGCCCCGGTCCCGATTGGAGAGAAGGCATTGCGCACAGTGCGCGAAGGCTCAAGCCCGCTAATGCCTGTCGGAAGGGCTTCCTCGTGGCCGAGGACCAATTGTCCCCAAGGTTGCAATGCGTCCAGAAACTGGCCTGCGACATCAATCGCAATCGGTCGCGCCATGGCGGGCATGACATTCCGGCACAAGACCACATCGAAAATGCCGAGCGTCGGCACGCCTGTCATCAGATTACAAACCGAAAAACTGACCTTCTCCCGAAGCGCATTACCAGCCTGCCAGGAATTATCCGTCCGGCTGAAATATTTCAGCATGCGCTGGGCCGAAAGCCCCGTCTGGATTTCAAAATGGCCGTAAAGCCCTGCCCGTGCTCGTAGCGTGCTAGCCTTGCAAACATCAACCGAGACAATCTCCAACAGGTCGTTCTCAAATAGTTCGGGCGCTGTCTCCATGACCTCGATAACCAGGGAATAGGCTTCCTGACCGGTCCCGCCGCCAGCACAAAGCACGCGCAGTTTTGGCCCGTCATCATTGAGGCTTTCCGCCCGTTGGCTCAAAAATCTGGCAATATGGCTCAGCATTTTGCGATCGCGGAAAAACTGGGTGTCTTTGCCCGTCAGCGCCGAGGCCACTTCAAGATCAAGGACGGAATTTGGCCGCGCTTTCAGGCAATCGGAAAGTTCATCGAGCGTCGAAAAATTCTCCCGCCGCAGGATAGGTGCCAAACGTGCTTCAACCAGATACCGATGATTGGCCCGAAAAACCTGTCCGGTCTTTCGCAACGCCAGATCCGCAATCTCATTATAGCCCGAATGATCCATACAAAATTGCCCTGCCCTGCGTAAAACGCGTCGGACACACGCTGCCCCGATTTTCTTAACACAAACTTTTAATTCCACCGAAAAACGGCAGATTCGAGGCTAAATAGCCGAAACAAGCCCGACTTCGGAGAATTTACTCTCGATGATGGACGCATCGAATGGCTTCATAATAAACTCATCTGCGCCCGTCCGAATAGCTTCGCTTATATGGTCAGCGTCGTTTTCGGTCGAACAGAAGACCACCACCGGCTTATCCCCGTTTTCTTCGCGGCGCAAAGCTCTCAAAAAGTCCATGCCGTTCATAACCGGCATGTTCCAGTCCAGAAGAACGGCGTCCGGCATCGTCTCGCGACACCGCTCGAGTGCCTCCGCCCCGTCGCCCGCTTCGGTTACATTAAACTGCAAGTCGCGGATAATCCGGCCAGCCACTTTACGCACAACGCGCGAATCGTCCACAATAAGGCAATTTTTCATCGTTCCGTTTCCTAGCTCCAAAACCTGGTT
Organism: uncultured Hyphomonadaceae bacterium; assembly: GCA_938011445.1. Taxonomy (GTDB): domain Bacteria; phylum Pseudomonadota; class Alphaproteobacteria; order Caulobacterales; family Hyphomonadaceae; genus CALLCD01. The sequence continues at coordinate 9,489 of CALLUH010000072.1, read as the reverse complement.
TTTTTGCGCCCTTTACCGAGCCATACAAGAGCGGAGTTAAGAAATTCCTTCCCGTTGCACTTGGGCTGTCAGACTGAGCTTGCTGGCCGCGAATACGATTTCCTTTTCATGCGTCTGATTGACGGTAATGCTGGTGTCAAGTTCCTTGGCCACCATGGTCGCAAACAGGAGGTTCACATTGCGGCTGTTCCAGCCACCTTCGGGCACGTCTCCGGCGACCGCTGAAACAACTTCCGCCTTCAACTTTGGCCGCTCACCACGCGCATGAATGACGATTGATGGCTGGCCATGATGATCACGCACTTCGACCGAGATAACCCCGCCTCTTGGCAGGCACGTCATCGCAAACAGCACCACATGCATGAGCAATCTGACATGGTGATAGGTAAAATGGGCGGTTTGGATATCCCATTCAATCGTTGGCCGGTGCAGCGTCACATAAGCTTCAATAATCCCCTTGGCTTCATGAATATCGGCTACCGAATCCGAAACGCCCATCGCGCCAAAGGCATAGCGCAGAAATTTGATATATGATCCGAGCTTGCGCGCGCCATCGCGAAGCAAATCCTCTGACGCCTTCTGCATCTCCTCGCCCAGCGCGTCATCATCAAGCATCTCCATCGCGCTGGTTACCGACGAGACCGGCGAGACCATATCGTGACAAATCCGCGATGCGATAAAAGCGCTTAGAAAAGAAGAATCAATCATGCAATAACCTGCCTTGGAAGTCCGAACCCGCACCCATATCCGATTCGAGTGCCCAGACTTAGGCTATTAGAGCCAGTTGGCGAAAGGAACAAACGGAAATATGGGCTGCAACTGGAAATGCCCGCGTGAAGCCGAAAGACACTCCATGCGGGCATTTGGTATTGGAAATTTCAGGCACGCATCGCGCGCAGTCTACGGCTTGGCAACCCAGCGCCCATCAGCGCCCATGAAGAAATGTCCTGAAACAGTTTGGGCAAATTGCTTCTCGGCGGTGATAATACCGACCTCTTCGACCGTGGTTCCTGTCTCACGTGCCAGACGCTCGTAAAGCGCCCGCCGCTTGCCATTAATCTCATTGACCCGTCGCTTAACCGTAGGCTCGGCATCACCCTTAACAAGCCCCAGATAGCCATCAGCACGTTCGCCAACAATACCAGCCGCCTTCGCCGCATCAATGACCGGATCACCAGCCGAAGCGCTCGGCGCGGACACAGCCAGCGCAAAGGCCAGAAACAGCCCAACAAGCACGCTACGGAAAGATAAAATCATGTTCATATCTGCCTCCTAAAACAGGTCAGGATTGTCTGCGATCAGGTCTTCGACCTCCCGATCGAGCTTGACCCGGACTTCCTGATCAATTTTGACGTTCAAGTTAATCTCGATTGGCTTGTCCGGTGCCTCGATCCGGACGGTTGGCGAACACGCACCCGCCACAAAGGCAGCCAGTGCAGTCCCTAACGCTATTTTTTTCATCCAGACTCTCCTAGAACCTTCGCTTGAACTTACGCTTACCTTACTGAACACGATTTGAACATCGCTCAATTTCCCATTCACCTGCCCTGTTCGCGCGTTTGGGCTTCACGCTCCAGCGCCAAAGCTTCTGATACAAACGACTCTGTTGGCGCATTTCGCAATGAGGTCAGCAGCGGTAATAGGTCCGAATCGATTTTGATGCCGAACTTGAACGATTGTCCATCCAGCACAGCCTCATTATTGCCCGCCAGATCAATGCTCAGAAGCAAGCGCCCGATCAGATTCCCATCGAGACCCAGCTCCATCAAGGTAAAATCAAAATCCTTCAGCGCATCAAAGGCATAATCGGCCAGTTCGTTCTGTCCTTCGATTGGCGCAGTGGCAGCGCCCTGATAAGAAATCGTGCCGCCCTGCTCATCAGCCTTTAATCGCGCCTCGCGTACGAGAATATTTGCCCCCTCGAACTCGATCGGAAAGGCACCCGAGACCGTTCCTTCAGCCACAAGATCCGGCACTTTTAATGTCTCAACCAGCTCGGCGAGCCGGATCGCATCCATCTCAACCATTACCGACTGGTTTTGGCCATTGACCATCCATACGGTTGGCTGGACTGCAATCAGTCCACCGGCAAACGGCCACTGCGCGGTTTCAAGCCTCAACACATCTGCACCATCGAGTTGAAACTGCACAATCCCATTTTTTAGCGGAACACCGGGATTAAGCTCAGCAATGGTGAGCACCTGTTGCGGTTCGCTGCGCAATTCCAATATGTCGCGAAACACGATCTGACCGCTCACGCCTGTTACGGTGCCCGTCTTCAGAGTGTCGAAGCTGACATCGTCTAGCACGATCTCGCCGGTGCCGTTGAGCTTACCTTCCAAAATCGTAAAATCCGCTTGCCCGCCAAGACTGCCGCGTGTGTTGATCAACACACCGCGAAGCTGTTCGGACAAAGCGGTCGGTTGAAGCCCGCCCGGCATAAAACTCAGCGGCCGCATATCGAGATTGGCGGTCCCGTTAAGCTCGGTCAGATCCATATCCAGCTTGAAATCTGCAATGGCCACCCGCGCGCGCTCGGTGAGCAACGTACCGCCAAGCCTGATCCTCCCATCGCCAAGCACGCCATCAAGATCGGTAATAATTGGCTGATAAAGCGGATCCTCGTCAAAATCAGAGATGTGCACGCCATCACCGTGCAGCTGTCCTTCAAAGCCCGCCTGCGCTGCGACGCCTTCAAAAGTGAACGCATCCGCCCGCACATTTGCAGGGATCATCGTACCGCTGAAAACGGTATCATCCAACGCAGCAGAGATTTTGAGCGGCCCATCACCTATACGCGCGGCGACCGCCGGAGCTGCACTTGAAATCATTAGGGAGCGATCCGCGATCTGCAACGGCAATGCCAAACTGTCGCCGCGAACGGTCATCTCCAAAATGTCACCGGACACCCAGTCAAGCCGGGCATTTCGGAAATCAAAAACGCCGGAACTGTCTATGGTCGAAAACGGCAGCTCAATGTTTCCCAGAATAATCTGCCCGACCGTTTGCCCGGCTTCCTGCCTGATAAACCGTCCGTCAACCGGACAAAGGGCAACCTCGAACGGGCTCAGCTTTACTGTGCCGGATTGCGCTGCACCCATCGTCAGGCCAACGCATTTTGCCCCCACGGTCTGCACGCGCCACCCTTCACTGCCCTGGGCTCCCTCAACCTTGCCGAACAGTCGTGTCTGTTCAAGCGAAATGCCCGCCAGCTTGCCTGAGACCAACAATTCCCCATCAACGAAAAACCGGCTCGACGGTCCGGCCAGATATGACAGCCCGCCAAACAATGCCGAAACGCTCGCCCCTTCCACGCGCCATGGTTCCAGCACCCCGTCCCGCGCGGCAATTTCGAGCTGTCCATTGTGCCAGATCACATCGTTCAGATAAGTCTGAAAATCCGGCCCGCCGCCGCCGTCGGCCTTGACCAGTCCGGACACGATCAGCCGATCGCCGTCAAAATCAAGCCAAGTCTGTCCGGCCAGAGGCTCCATCGCAACCGTTAGCCCCGATGCTGCTTGTAGCAAAACCGGCTCCTGCGCCCGAACGGTGAGCGTTCCAGCCTCGAATGCCAGCGCGAAACTGGCCCCGAAATCGAAATCATCCACAGCCCGTTTCACCACCCGTTGCATTCGCCAGGCATGCGGCTGAACGGCCGCTGGCAGGGCCTCAGGTGTCAGAACATCGTCAAGCCCCAATCCGGTCCCATTGATATTGCGGGCGACAAATCGGCCATCATAGCGAACGGCACCCATTGTCTCTGCCCCGCCACTATCAGGCGCGTCATATTGCAAAACACCAGACAGCGAGAAAGCCCCCATCTGCGCCGGTTCGCTGGAAATCTCCATTGCCTCGAAAGCGAGAGGGCCTACAAGCTCGCGGCCATCCGATTTGACATCGGCAACCAGCTGCGCATCCGCCAGCCTGTGCGTCCCGTCCACAATCTCTTCGGCCCGCACATCGAGGGTTAGCGCCTGTAAAGCACCGAGCACATCGAATAACTCACCTTCGGGCGGGAGACCCGCTTGGCCTGCGAGATCAAGTGTCAAGCCCCCACCGCGCCGCGTGCCGTGAGCGATGCTGTCGGCCGAGCCAGTCAACATCACCTGCAAGGCCCCGTCCCGATCTTGAATATCCGCATTGATCTGGGCCATTTGGGCGGACAAGGCCCCAAGCTCGGCCTGCTCAATGGACACATCTATTCTTCCCAGCACGGCGCCCCGCTCAAATGTCAGATCAACAAGTCCACGTGACCAATTCAGATAGGCCCCCTGATGACGCAAGCTTGCCGGCTTGATTTGCGCCTTGACGAAGCCATCCTCGATCAAACGGCCTTGGGCCTGAAACTCTGCTGAAACTTCACCCGCCGCTGTCTGTAAATATAGATACCCCTCATCAATCGAAACATATGGCGCTGGCCCCGAAGATGGCGTGCTTGTCTCATCGGGCTCGTACAGCGTCTCCAGTCCGAAAAAGCTCAGCTTTGCATCTTCAAGCACAGCGCGGACAATTGGGCGCTCAAGCCTGACCGCATCCATCTGCACTTGCAAAAACCCCGACCATCCATAATCGAGCCGAATTGCCCGCGTTTCAAAAGGCATGCCCGCTCCGCTCGCAATCTCGACCCCCTCAATCCGGGCCGACGACCACCCCAGCGCTTCGACCGATAAGGTGCATGCCAGCCCTCGCCCCTCACACCAGGATTGGACCGCCATTCGCGCCAGACTTTTTCGGCCGACCAGAAGCCCTGCGATCGCAACGACCAGAATCGCCAGCAAAATGATTCCGAAGCGCGTAATCCTTCCGGCCGGAGGTCTTTTCTTTTTTGAAGAAATTTCGGTCAAAGGCTCGATTCCGGCGCGCGTATTGCTTGGTCACTACATTATTGGCTTTACATGAAAGAAATAAGGCCGAAAAAGGGAAGTTAACAGAGTAGCATGAATTTGCGGCTAAACCTTAAGACTATCGTAGTTTTTCGTCGCGAACGATCATGAATTGCATGTTTATTTGTGTAGAGTTTTTAGGTGAGTGTAGAGTTAGATGGATTTCACAACTGGGTCAGAACTAGACAATTTGGATGAGCTGAAAGGGGGCTTGTTTCAAGCGGCCCTATTATTGCTAGGCTTTGTTGCGCTGTCAGCATTTGCCTGCGACAAGTTTCAAACAAAATATAGTGCCCAGTTGCAAAGTCTGCTGGCCTCAAGCGAGGTCACCCCCGAGGCGCAGGCAGAACCAGCGGCAAGCACGCTGTCACGCTCGCCCGACATGCGCGACGAATTTGCGGGGATCCAGACGATTTCTCAAACGGGAACCCTTAACCGCCGTTCAACTTTGGTCGAGACGCTTACGAAGATGGGCGCAGAACCAAACGATGCCCAGCGCGCCCTTCAACCGCTATATGACACCAAACTCGTCGATCCGCGCCGCCTTCTCGCTGGATTGAGCTTAACCGCAAATTTCGCAGAAGATGACAATCGCCTGCTATCGGTTTCCTTCAAGCCGGAAAATGACCGCAGCGTTCTGTCCAAGCGCATGGCCAATGGCGAGTTTTTCGCCAGCAATTTAAGCGTCCACCGCGTCGCGTCTGTGAAGCGTGTCGCTGCCACGATCTCAACCAGCCTCTATGAAGCTGCGCTTGACGCAGGTGCAACCGATCAGCAAGTCGCCGACTTTGCACAGATCTTTGCTTTCGACATTGATTTCCAGCGTGAAATACAGCCCGGTGACGCTTTTGAAATTCTGTACGAAACCCATGTTGATGAACGCGGCAACCATGTCAGCTCCGGCGATATTCTCTATGCTGCCCTAAACGGCCATGCTCTCCAACGCGGGTTTTACCGGCACACTCCAGCCGATGATAATGTCACTGACTATTTCACCGCCGACGGCAAAAGCGCGACACGCTTCTTGATGAAAACTCCGATAAACGGCGCGCGCCTATCCTCAAGCTTTGGCCGCAGACGCCATCCGATTTCCGGCTATTCGCGCCTGCACAAGGGCACGGATTTTGCCGCCCGCTCCGGCACACCGATCTTCGCGGCGGGCAATGGCGTGGTCGAACGCGCCTCGCGCTATGGCGGCTATGGCAAATATGTCCGCATCCAGCACGCCAATGGGTACGAAACCGCCTACGCCCACATGTCCCGTTATGGCCCCCGCGTGCGCAAAGGCCGCCGCGTCCGGCAAGGCGACATTATCGGCTATGTTGGCTCTACTGGCGCCTCCACTGGCCCCCACCTGCATTACGAAGTCCTCGTCAATGGCCGCCACGTCAACGCCATGACCTTGCGCCTACCGACGGGCCGCACACTTGAAGGCGATCTGTTCGAAGCGTTCGAGGAAACCCGCGACGCCATCGACATCCAACGCAAAGCCATGTCCGAGGCCCAGATCGCTCAAGCAGCTACGCCCGTTATCGGCATTCGCAGCAATTAAAACAGAGCCGCCATCAAAAAGGGCCGAACATTCCTGTCCGGCCCAATACTTATATTCCGCAAAAAACCCCTAGCGCCAGACCGCCTCCAGCGACAGGTCTTCCGGTGCCATATTCCCATACTGACGAATCTCGTTCCGCCCCACCACATGATGGTGAACCTCGTCCGGCCCATCAGCCAGCCGCAATGTCCGCTGATTGGTATACATCGCCGCCAGCGGGGTCCATTGCGACACGCCGGTCGCGCCATGGATCTGGATCGCCTCGTCAATAATCTGGCACACACGCTCGGGCACCAGCGCCTTGACCATATGCACCCAGACACGCGCCTCGCGATTGCCCAGCACATCCATCGCACGCGCCGCCTTCAGCACCATCAGGCGCATCGACTCAATCTCGATCCGCGCGCGCGAGATCACTTCCATGTTCTTGCCCAGATGCGCAATCGGCTTACCAAACGCTTCGCGGCTCACACCCCTGCGGCACATCAGATCAAGCGCTTTTTCCGCTTGCCCAATCGAGCGCATGCAATGGTGGATCCGGCCCGGGCCGAGGCGAAGCTGCGAGATTTCAAAGCCGCGCCCCTCGCCGAGCAACATATTCGCTTCGGGCACGCGCACATCGGTAAACCGGATATGCATATGCCCATGCGGCGCATCATCTTGGCCGAACACATTCATCGGCCCTAAAATCTCCACACCGGGCGCATCAATCGGCACGAGGATTTGCGATTGCTGCTTGTTCGGCGCAGCGTCAGGGCTCGTTTTCACCATCGTAATCATGATTTTGCAGCGCGGATCGCCAGCGCCCGAAATATAGTATTTCTCGCCATTGATGACCCATTCGCCGTTTTCCAGCACCGCCGACATGCCAATATTTTTGGCGTCCGATGATGCGCGATGCGGCTCGGTCATTGCGAAGGCCGAGCGGATTTTGCCCTCAAGGAGCGGCTTGAGCCAAGTCTCTTTCTGCTCCGGCGTGCCAACCCGTTCAAGCACTTCCATATTGCCGGTATCCGGCGCAGAACAGTTCATCGTCTCGGACGCCAGCCGATACTTGCCAAGCTCGACGGCAATATAGGCATAATCGAGATTCTTCAGCCCCTCGCCCGTGCCGGCATCGGGCAGGAAGAAATTCCACAAGCCTTCCGCCTTCGCCTTGTCTTTGGCCGCTTCGAGCATCTCCAACTGCCCGGGCACATAGCTCCAACGGTCCTCGCGGTTCTCACCGAGCGCATGAAACTCGTGCGACATCGGCGCGACAACATCCTCGATAAACCGCTTCACATGCTCATATAAAGGCACGGCCCCTTCGGACATTCTTAGATCGTTTAGCTCATCATTGGGATTGAACCCGAAGCCCGAGCCTGCCGGATTGCTGGTATGCGTGTCTGCCATTTGCGCTTTCTCCTATTATCGCCGGAGCCTTGCCGAGAAATGCCGGAGGCCCTGCGTCGCTGCGCCATAATTGCGCGATAAACGCGGGAAAATCCAGAGGCATTTCAACAAAGCGGGTTCGGTCAAAGCAAAAGAGTTGACGCATCCAGCGAAATGGTCACGCTGGCAGATGCAAACTGATCACGCTCTTGACCTCAGGGCAAAAGCGTTTTGGTCAAAGCGGAATTTGTGAGGAAAAACAGGTCATGGATGTTACCGATATGGCGCTGATTGCAGGTGTCTTCTTCCTCTTTGCGCTCGTGTCGCGTCGGCTTGAAAACTCGATGATCACAGGCCCGATCCTGTTTACGAGTGCCGGATTCCTGCTCGGACAAACGATCATGTCCGGCCTCTCTATCTCCTTTTCCGAAAGCGTCATCCACACGCTCGCCGAGCTGACCCTCGTCCTTGTTCTGGCGACCGATGCTTCGGCCATATCGCTTTCTTCGCTTCGAAAGTTCCGGGCCGTTCCCATTCGCCTGCTTGGTATCGGTCTGCCGCTCACCCTCATGCTTGGCACGCTTACGGGCTATGTCATCTTCCCCCATCATGGCTGGCTTTTCGCGGGCCTTGTCGCTGCGATCCTTGCGCCAACGGATGCCGCTCTTGGCGCGTCGATTGTGTCCAACAAATCCATCCCCGTACAGATCCGCCAAAGCCTGAACGTCGAAAGCGGGCTCAATGACGGCATCGCCCTGCCCGCGGTCTTGTTCTTTGCCTGTTTCTTCAACCTCACCCATCAATCAGGCGATGTGAACTGGCTTCATTTCCTTGCCTTGCAACTTACCCTTGGTCCCATTGTCGGCATTGCCACCGGCGCGATCGGTGGTCATCTGATTGGCTTTGCCGCCCGAAACAACTGGATCACCGAAGATATGCAGGGCGTTGCCGCGCTTACGCTTGCCATTATCGCTTTTGCCCTCTCCGAGCTTGCGGGCGGCAATGGCTTTATCGCTGCCTTCCTTTGCGGGTTGACCTATGGCAATCTGAAAGTTGATTACGCCCATTTCCTGCATGAGTTTACCGAGACTGAAAGCCAGATTCTTTCCTATCTCACTTTCTTCCTCTTCGGCCTCGCCATCCTGCCCGAAGCGCTCGAACACATCACGCCAGAGACGTTTCTCTATGCGCTTGCCAGCCTGACCATTGTGCGCATGCTGCCGGTTGCCTTGTCGCAGATCGGCAGCGGTTTTCGCTGGCAAAGCCTGTTATTTCTCGGCTGGTTCGGCCCACGCGGGCTCGCTTCGCTGCTGTTTGCTCTGCTGGTGCTTGAAGACCTCGCCGTACCGATCGCCCGTGATGTCCAGACCATTGTTTCGATCACCATTCTGATGAGCATCACCCTGCATGGGCTAAGCGCGAGCGTATTGGGCAATGCCTATGCCAAATGGGCAGGCCAGCACACAACGCCAACCTGCCCCGAAAATGCTGAAAGCTAGCGCCCAGCCCTAAAGCAAGGACGCATCCGTCATCACTTCGATCAGCGCCGGACCATTATGCGCAATGGCTTTGGCGAGCGCTGCGTCAAGCTCGTCTTTCGTCGTCACCAATTCGCCCATGCCGCCACATGACCGCGCAAAGCCCGCAAAAGACGGGTTGACCAAATCGGTCTGCCAGACG
>CALLUH010000071.1 GCA_938011445.1 uncultured Hyphomonadaceae bacterium | reverse complement strand
GCAACTCACAAGTGCGGATTTATAATTAACGAGCCGCTCGAACAGACTTTGGTCCAATTGGTTCGGCATTTGCAGGAGCATCCGGAAGACATTGAGCACAAACGGCAAGTTCTGTTAAACTTGCCCGATAATTTGTTTATTCAGCCACATGGCGAAATGGGCTCCATTATCGCACATGTATTGCAATCGAGGCCCTAGCATGACGTCCGCGACGCAGACGCCCAATATCAGCTATCAGGAAGTGATGATGCCGCGCCAACCCGCCCAATGGTGGGAACTTTTGCCTGTTTCACTTTGGTTTGTCGTCACCTTCATCCCCTTCCCGAATGATGAATTGCTGCTATATCCGCTCGCGCTCTATTTCGCAGGCATGTTCGCGTTAAGATACACCCAAATGGTGTCATTAGCGCTCAAATGCTGGCCCCTCTTCCTATTGCCGGCGCTGGCCTGTATTTCGATGTTCTGGTCACCGGTCGGCACTCAGGCCCTACGCTTTGGCATCATGATGACGCTCACGGTCATCATTGCAATCTATATTAGCGGGCGCTTGACCGCACGACAGATCATATTAGCCATTTTCGCATCTTGCGCCATATCAGTGCTTATTGCTCTCCCTGAGGCACGATCCCTGAATGACCAGATCGGCCTCTACAAGCAAAAGAACATCTTTGCGATCCGGATGATGCTCGCCATGCTGCTGTCTCTGGGCGTTGCACTCGATGCCAAACAGCCATTCATCGCACGCCTGCCAGCTTGGGCGCTCATCCCGATCACACTGTATCTCGTCTACATTGCGGATTCGGCCACCGCGCTCGTTCTCTCGCTTGCCAATATCCTTGTGCTTGGCTCGATCTGGATGTTCTGGATCAATTTGCGCCATATCAAACATCTGCGCACTTTCGTATTGGCGCTCATATTCCTATTCGGACTGATCGGCTTCCTTCTCTTCATGAACCTGCCAAACAATGTATTTGTCCAAAGCGTTCTGGAATCGCTCGGCAAGGACGCAACCCTTACCGGGCGTACGGATTTATGGGCCAATGCCAAACGGATCTCTGCGGAACAACCATGGCTCGGCGTCGGTGCGGAAGGGTTCTGGCAACCTTGGGTCGGCGAAGCGGAAACCATTCTCGATTGGTCCTATAAAGACCCGGGCACAAAATTCTCATTCCACTCGGTCTATTTTGAGGTGCTTGTCCATTTGGGCTATATTGGCCTCGGCCTGATGACCTTCCAGATCGTCTGGTGTTTCTTCAACTGCCTGCGCGGCTGGGCCGCAGACCAGAACATTGCAACCTCGATGTTTCTGCTGATTGGCATCATTACAGTCATTACCAGTTTTACCGAATCCTATCTCTACAGCGTCCTGGACATCAGCACGATACTGTTTTTCTGCGCGGCCATCATTCCAATATCTCGTCAATCCCGGATGCGCAAAATGCTCGTTCCGGTGCGGCTTGCAGATCCCGCACAAGCACCAGCGCCTGCATGACCGCAATGACCAGTATTGATGTCAGCGTGATCATGCCGGCCTGGAAGTCCGCTGATTTTATCGAGCGCGCTATTGCCTCGGTTCTGGCACAGCAGAATGTGACGTTCGAGCTTGTCATTGTCGATGACGCCTCACCTGACAAGACCGGCGAACACATCATGAAAATTGCCGAACATGATGACCGCATCATCTATGATCGTCTTCCTGAAAATATGGGACCATCCGGCGCACGCAACCGCGCCATAGATCTTGCCCACGGCAAATTTCTGGCCGTTCTCGACGATGATGATATTATGGCACCAAACCGGCTCGCTAGCATGCTCGCGGCCGCACAGACCCACAAGGCCGACATCATCGTTGACAATATGCGGCCTGTTTATCATCCCAAGACACAGCCAGGCTCAGACACGTTCCTCAACATCCCCGCCAACACGCCAGCACGCCAGATCTCTCTTAAGGATTATATCGACCCGGCCACCGAAAAGCGGCTGGGCCAGGGCCTCGGCTATCTTAAGCCCCTATTCCGCAAAGCCACGCTAGACCGGCTTAAGCTGCGATATGATCCGGGCTTGCGCAATAGCGAAGACTTCTATCTCGTTGCTGAAATGCTGGCACAAAACTGCAAAATGATACTCGTTTCAGATGCTGGATATTACTATACGATCAGGGATGGATCGCTGTCCTACCGCTTAAGTTCGGTTCAGGCTGAAGCAATCGTCAAAGCCGAACGGGATTTTCGTGCACGGTATTGTAAAAGCTTTGACCGGCCAACCGCCCGGGCTTCAAAGCGCCAACTCAAACAGCGTCTCGACTATTACGCCTTTGCCAAACTGGTCGAGGCCCTGAAAACACGAAGTCTCTCACAAGCTCTACAAATCCCGATTCGCCACACGCGATCGCTGCCATATCTATCCCGGACATTGCTTGCCATTGCAGCGGATAAGACCGTAAATCGCAGTTCGTAGCCAGAAAAACACTCTGGCAAAACCCCGCAGAGTTCGGGGGCAATTATCGCGGTAATCGGGGCCGGATTGTCTCAACTTACGCCGAACGGGCTTTAGCCGAACAAGCGAAGGCAACCATAAATGACAGCGCCCCAAAATGCGCCACAGATGCCAAAAACCAATAGCGCGGAACGCCAGATTGGCCAGCGGATGGTGTCGTCATAATAGACAACATCATTTTTGACGGATCGCCCTCTGGCCTGGAATTTGAAATCGGCAGAGGCTTTGCGCTTAGCTGGTATGGCCTGATTTGATTCTTGCATATTTCCGTTCCTCTCCGAAATGGCGATTCAAGCTGTTATTTCAACCAACAAGGCCAGTAAAACAAACGCGCACTCGGTTTTTTGACAAGACATCTAAATAATTAAATATCAGCTAAAGAACCCAAAAATTTTACAATGAATTTAATCAAACTCTACTCTATACAAACCAGCCTTTTCTCGTTCCAAAATAAGGAATACGCTACCAATATAACTCCGAATTACAAATTGACGGATAACGACTTTGTTAACCCCAACTAGAATCAGCGATAAAGCAAGCCGTCCAGTCTGGCAAATCAGGGCCGATATTTTGTGCCAAGGCCGCCGCATGGGATCTCTTACCGCCGTGCTCATAGGGTAAATAACTTATCAGAATGACTAAAAAATGTCTCTTTTCGGCGCGATGGTCCGGAATGGCGAATATGTTCAAGAAAAACACGAAACACCAACAGCAATTTCTATTCGCCTGAGTGGAGAAAAGGCTGGGCAGAGACAGGCAGATCGTCTTTACAGTCGATTGAGATTACAAGAGAAGCGAAGATTGAAAGGGCCGAAGGACAGCATCGAAGATCGGGCGTCCCATGGTTTCCCTGAGCGGGCTGGTTCTTGGTGATGAAACAGCCAAACTGCATGTATCTGGACCAGATTCGAGGGGTTCATAAGCAGTTCAGCGAGATCGGTTCATAAGTTGGCGTAGAATTTGTTTGGCCTGTGCCAAACTGGTTCAGCATAGTAAATTGGGACAAGTCTATGAAATACGAGTCAGCTGTAGAAAGCAGCGCAAACAGGTCACCAGCCTCGGCGGAAAATCCACCGACGACCTATGACAAAGCGTCATTGAGCACTGCCAAGCGGATTCTCGATCTATCTATCGCTATTCCGGCTCTGTTCTTTCTATCGCCGCTTATGTTGATGGTTGGACTGCTGATCCGACTTCAGGATGGTGGTCCGGTGTTTTTTGTACAAGACAGGCGTGGCTTTGGCGGCGTCTCCTTCGCGTGTATGAAATTCCGGACAATGCGCACAGATGCCGAAGACCTTTTGGGCAGTATGCTGGCAACGGATCCGGAAATGGCTGCCGAATGGCGCGCAGCCCAGAAATTGCGCAAAGATCCGCGCATCACGAAAATGGGCTATTTTTTGCGAAAAACAAGCATTGATGAGCTCCCTCAATTGCTGAACATCATACGTGGCGAGATGTCGGTTGTCGGTCCTCGCCCGATTGTCGATGATGAAGTCCGCCGCTATGGCGAGCATATCAAAAGCTATGACTCGATCCGGCCAGGTGTCACCGGCCTATGGCAGATCAATGGGCGAAACGACACAACATATGAAGAGCGCGTCGATATGGATGTGCAATATGCCGAGAATGTCTCTGTCATATCCGATATTGTCATCCTGATCCGCTCTGTCCCAGCCATTTTGATGCGACGTGGCGCCTATTAAATTTCCAGAGTCCAGCCCCGATTGAGCCTCTCTCTTCTCGTGAGAGGCGCTGGTCTCATTGCAGTCAGGCAAGGAAGAAGGCGTCTATCGAAATATCCATTGGCGCAGGAAACCCGCAGCCCATGTGATGTGCATGATCCCTGATGCCAGACCCGCTAAAAGTCCACACAAGGATCTGTGCCGAACCGCTACAAACACCGATGCCGCGAGAAGCACACCCCCATAGAACACCGGATAAGAAGCGAAAACCGGAAATATCAGAGCCAGAAGGCCAGTTACAGCCAAACCAAGCAAATTTATCACGGGCACCAATTGGCGCAGTCTTGGCCTCGATTTGTGCTTGATCAGATTACGTGCCCTGCCTCTGCCATAGGCATAATATTGCTTACCAAGCGCAAGGACTGTCGATCGGGGGAAATAGGATAAACGAATATCCGCATCAAGCCAGATCTTCCCGCCAGCCCTTACCAGCCTATGATCATATTCCGCGTCTTCATTATGCGAGAAACTCTCATCATACCCGCCAATCTGTCTAAAATGGTCCAATTCAAAGCCCGCATGATGGCCATGATCATAAAATCCCGACCGGGTTCCGCCGCGATGGGCTGACCCACCTGATCCCAGCGGCGTATCGACAATCCAGGCATTGGCTTTCTGAAAACAACTCACACCAACAGCATCCATACAAACCACGACAGATCCGGCCTTTGTGCGCACCAGAGCGTCGGCAACCTGAATAATAAAGCCCGCAGGATAGACCGAATGCGCATCACATCGAACAAGATACTCAACCGCTTCAGACGCCGCATCCGCAACCCGGTTAACCCCCGCGCTTTGCAAGCGTTTTGGATTTTCAACGAGCGAAACATTTGGAAACTCTGCGCCCAGCTCACGAACAATCTCAACCGTTCTATCGGTGCTCCCGCCATCGGCAACAATAATTTGGACATCGGCCAACCGATCGTCTCCGCTCAGCAGCGACCGGATACAAGCCTCAATATGGGCCTCTTCATTCAGGGTTGGAATAGCCGCAAGAACAGTTCGCGGATCCGCTCTGGGCAGAGGGTCTGTAGTCGCCCCGGGGATGCTGTCCATATTCATTTCCCGTCACTGGCATCACGAAGGGACACAGCTGCAATCGGATCATCGCGCAATGGCTTCACACCGGCCCAGCTATTGGAACATTGCGGCGTTTGCGTATCGTCAATCCGGCGAAACGACATGCATTTATAGCGCGCTTCAACCGGAACGGAGAAAGCCGGCACCCCATGCCAGCTATATTGCTTTGTCGAACCGGTCCATAAATTCGCAATAATCCGGCCCGGCGTTTGTGGAACCGGTGCCGATCCCTCTGGCCGCTCATAGACAAGCTCACCATCCACATACCAACGGATCGTCTCAGGCGTCCACTCAAAGGCATAGAGGTGAAAGTCTTTCGCAGCATCAAATCCCAGTTCATGCCAAACCGCCTCTCCCTCCTTACCATCACTATACCAGTTCAAATATACCCGCCGCGTATCCTTTCCGAGCACTTCAAAATCAATCTCGTCATGTGGATCGTCGAAATACGGTCCCGTATGGGTAAAAAAGGATGTCACCAAACCGCTGCCTACAGGCGCACGCATCACCACTTCATAGCGGCCAAACCCGTACCGTCCCCGCCTTTGATATTCTCCAGAAGTATGCCGATTGGTCGGGCTGGGCTGATCAGACAATCTCAGCGACATACCGTCTTGATCGAATCCGATATGATCTTCGGCCCAGCCAACTTGCATGAAGTGACCGGCATTATCAAAATCCGCGCGATACCAGCCTGCATCATCATGCATGCTGCTAAACCAATTCACAAAACTTGCCCCCGAAACATAAGTGTCGCGGGACAGATTTGGCACACTGCGCGGCGGCTTGGGCAATAGAAAATACCCCACAATCAGCACAATGAGTAACAAAACAAGTATCGGCCATACCCAGCGCCGTGCCGGCTGCCTTCGCGAATCATCAGGCATAAGCAGATCTTTCTTTCATTCTACCAAACTACGCCAGCCGCCCGCGCAGGTGTCAGCCGGTTAAATCGCCACAATCATTATCACGAAAACTTGCAATCGAGAGGCCAGATCGCTGCATTTACGGTTTTTTTCTGACCCAAGCAATCCGGCAAATCCATCGCAATAGCCAGCTCCAGGCAGTGAAGATATTAATGAAAGATTAACGCTTGCACACCCGCCGCCTTTATGTTGAAAGCTCGATTGTTTCAGAGGGAACGATTTGTTCACGGGCGCGTTAATCAAGTGTCGCAAGTCTTCATCAACTCGCCCAAACTTGGACACATTAGAAGTGTTTTTCAGAGGGTGTAAGTCAAGTCAGGGAGTGTCCCCCAATGCTCAAATTCGCAAAGCCATTTATTCTTTCAACCATGCTTGCTGGCGCAACCCTGCCTGCCATTGCCGATGACCAGATCCATATCCTCGGCTGGCTCGAGCATGCGAGCGTCACTTCGGTAAACATTCGTATGGATGCCAAACTCGATACGGGTGCCAAGACATCCGCCATCCATGCCGAAATTCTCAGCCGTGATGCGCTAAATGAAGAACAGGTGCGCGAACTCCGCGGAGAAACGGACGATGATGAGGAGATCCTTGAAGAGATTACCGATGTTGATAACAGCGCCGGAAAAGTCGTTGTATTCCGCATCTCCAATGAGGATGGTGAAGAGCGGATTCTGGAGCGCGAAATTATCCGCACTGTCTCTATCAAGAAACGTGGTGGCGGTGTCGAGAAACGTCCCGTAATCGAACTCGAGCTCTGCATTGCCGGTGTTCTGGTTGAGGGTGAAGTGAGCCTCGCAGACCGCACCACATTCAATTATCCGCTCCTTATTGGTCGCGACATGCTTGAAGATGGCGATATTGCTGTTAACCCTGACGCAGACTATACGGCATCAGCGCGATGCTAGGCCTCTAGTCCGAGAAGCATAAGTCCAAGCTGGACAGCGCGGGAGGGCGTTGCAACCATGGTTCGCATGCAAATACTGATTGTGGTGCTCATTCTCTCGGCCCTATCGGTGGCTTTGTTTGCCTATAAGGTGACCGAGCTAGGCTTTCCGATAACGCCAGACGAAGAGCAATCAGAATTTTACGTCGAAGCCCGCATCTCCTTTACCGGTGGCACTGAGCCTGTATCGGTCAAGGCCGCGCTCCCCAATAGCGCGCCGGGTTTCGCTGTTCTTGAAACCGATGCGCTGGCAACGGGGTTTGGCCTGCTTGAAGAAGCAGACGAGAGCGGCAATGCCATGTTCTTCGAGCAAAGGTCGGCGGAAGGGCCTCAAACCGTCTTCTATCGCGTCCGCGGCTATCGCGTTGATTCCTCCATTGCGGCGCGCGGACGCAGCCGCACACCCGAAGCAAACTCACCCTATGCCACAGATTTACGAGCACGCGCCCTACGCACCGAGCCCACACCATTCCTGCTCGCGCTCAATGACATTATCGAGCTTGGTAAAGCCCGCTCGGCGGACGATCGGAATTTTGTCCGCAATGTTGCTCTGATACTCGCAGACACTCGCGATGAACGAGTTGAAACACTGGTCGAAGATGCAACAATGGACCTGCGCGAACCCGAGCGCCTTCTGGTCACCGTACTTGAGGCCGCAGAGATACCCGCTCGCCGTGTCACAGGGCTGCCCGTGCGCAATGAGCAAGCCGCTGTCACGCCCCGTACCGCCGTAGAGGCGTATTTCAATGATCAATGGCATCGGATCTCCCCGCGCTCGGGCACCATCACCAAGGACGAGGTCTTCATTCCTCTTGCCTATGGCGAAGCGCCCTTGATCAGCGGCGAGGGAACGCGCGGCGACCCAGAGATCAGTTTCAGCGTGCGCAATGTCATCAACGACAAGCTCGAACATGCCTTGTGGACGAGCCGCGCAGAGGCCCCCATCATCAGCTGGGTATCACTCTTATCCTTGCCACTAAGCACGCAAATAGTCTTCAAAGCTATCTTTCTGGTCCCAATCGGTGCTCTGGTCATCGCCTTTTTGCGGCAAATGGTCGGCGTAAGCACTTTTGGCACATTCATGCCTGTCCTTATCGCCCTGTCCTTCCGCGAGACCGGTCTTCTCAATGGGATCGGCCTGTTCGTGGGCCTCGTCAGCGCGGGCCTCTTGCTCAGGGCTTATTTCTCGAAACTGCACCTCTTGCTGGTGCCCCGTCTGACGGCCGTGCTCGCCATCGTCACTTTGCTAATGGCCTTCATCGCCTTGCTTGGAAACGCCGCCAAATTTCCGCTTGGTCTGTCGATCTCCCTCTTCCCCCTCGTGATCCTGACCATGACCATCGAACGGATGTCGATCATGTGGGAAGAAGTTGGCGCACGGGAAGCCCTTATTCGCGGCGCAGGTTCGATCTTCGCGGCGATTATCGCCTTCCTCATTGTCTCCAATGAGCGGATTGAATATCTCGCTTTTGTCTTCCCCGAATTGCTCCTGATTGTTGTTGCATTGGCCGTCTTGCTTGGCGGCTATAATGGCTACAAGCTGTCTGAATATGTCCGGTTCAACATGTTCGGCCAGAAATTGCCCGGCCTTGAGGACGATAAGTGAGCCTTTTGCCGAAAATCGCCCCACCATGGCGGCTGAAGTCCAATTATATATTGGGGATTAATGGCCGCAATCGCGACTATGTTGCCCCGTTCAATGATCGCCGCTTCTATCATCTGGTCGATAATAAGCTGACGACGAAGTCGATGGCGCTAAAGGCCGGTGTCACCGTCCCCAGGCTTATCGGGCGTGTGGACTATACCGGACAAGTCAAATCGCTGCCGGACATGCTCAAAGACGCTGGTGATTTTGTTATCAAACCCGCACGCGGAGCTGGCGGTGGCGGCATTATCGTGGCGGATGGGGTGGATGAAAACGGTTTGCGCAAGGCCAGCGGCACCCGCATGGTCTGGCCCGAAGTCAGATACCATATTCAGAACATTTTATCGGGCATGTATTCGCTGGGCGGGGACGGGTCCGACATTGCCGTCATCGAAGAACGGCTTTACCCGCACTCAATTTTCAAGACGCTGGCCTTTTCCGGTGTACCGGATGTCCGCGTGATCGTTTTTCGCGGCGTGCCAGTTATGGCCATGTTGCGCCTACCGACCTCGGAATCTGATGGTAAGGCCAATCTGCACACGGGCGGCGTCGGCGTCGGCATTGATTTGCCAACGGGGGTCACGACGCGCGCGGTCCAGCATGACGAAATCATCGAGAAGCATCCGGACTTTTTAACCGAACTGACCGGCTTGCAATTGCCCGGCTGGAGCGATGTCATGGCATTGGCAACCGACATTGCCATGGCCGTGCCCCAACTTGGCTATGTCGGGGTCGATGTGGTGATTGATGAAGTGCGTGGACCAACCTTGCTCGAACTGAATGCAAGGCCTGGCATTGCCGTCCAGATCGCCAATCGAAAAGGCCTTTCCGCGCCGCTAAAAGCGCTTGCCGAAATGGGCGAGATTATAGAGGGCCGCGATGCCCGCATTGCCTTGGCCGAGAAGCTCTGGACGGACGCAACCAGCCCCCAAACGGCACACCAGATCTAAGCCAACCGCGCGAAGAAGTCCGCATAAAGCGCGCGGGCTTGATCTGCCATCAACCCGATCTCAACCATCACCCCCGCCATGCGCAGCCGTTCAAAACCTCCAGCACCATTGGGGTGTTCATCCGCAATCGGGCAAACAAGCCGAGAAATACCCGCCTCCAGCAGCAGCGTCGAGCATGCTGTTCCGCCCCCAGACCGTATCCGGCACGGCTCAAGCGTAACATAGGCCATCCCGCCCCTCGCCGCACCCGCAGGCACCGCACCCAGAGCGAGCGCTTCTGCATGAGCCGTGCCGCCATCTCCCGTCGCCCCTTCCGAAAGAAGCTGCCCGTCAGCCCGCACCAATACGCAACCCACCGCTGGATTCTGACCCGTCCGTCCCGCCTGCGCTCTGGCCAAGGCAAACGCGCGCCCCATAGCGGCATGGTCGGCCTGGGAAAACTCGGGGCTCATGCAAACACCACAGTACGCTGGCCGTTCATGAAGATGCGCCCTTCGGCATGCGCCGCTACAGCGCGGGCACCAACCCTGTAGAGCGCGGTGAAGCGTCGGCTATGGCTACCGCCTTTACGCGCTCCGCTCATGGCAAATCGGGCAAAGGCTTGGCGCGCACTTCATCGAGATAGCGGACATGCTTGGGCACCAGATCCGTGCCCAGCTCGATCAGAAGCGGATTTCCGGTCGGAATCTCAACACCTGTAATCGTCTCATCCGGAACGCTAAACAAATGCTTGACCAGGGCTCGAAGCGAATTTCCATGCGCTGCAATCAGAAGATCCTCACCCTGGGCAAGCTTTGGTGCAATCGCCTCCGTCCAATAGGGCAAGACGCGCTCCAATGTCAGCTTCAGGCTTTCCGTCATCGGCACATCCAGCCCGCTATAGCGCGCGTCCACGCTCGGATCGAATTCTGCCCCCTTATCCATGGGCGGGGGCGGCGTATCATAAGAACGCCGCCAGATATGAACCTGATCCGCGCCGTGCTTTTCGGCTGTCTCGGCTTTGTTCAGTCCGGTCAAGCCGCCATAATGGCGCTCGTTCAAATGCCAGTCGCGAGTGACCGGCAGCCAGCACTTGTCCATTTCTGCCAGCGCCAGCCAAAGCGTGCGGATCGCCCGCGTTTGCACGCTGACAAAACATTCGGAAAACCCGATACCCGACGCCGCCAGCAGCTTACCCGCTTCACGGGCTTCGGCCTCGCCCTTTTCCGTAAGGTCCACATCCCACCATCCGGTAAAACGGTTTTCCAAATTCCACTGGCTTTGGCCATGACGTAGAAGAACGAGTTTAGGCATGAGACGTGTTCCTTATCTGTGTTCGGCCCTGTTTTGCGGGCGCTTGGCACAGAGATCAAGCCCCTGCCGTTTCGATCAGATCAGCCAGGGCCAACACGACGTGATAGCCGGTGGAAGCGGGCATCTGAGTTGAGAGTAAGGTACCGTCGGCCCCAAAATGATCTTTCCAACCGCCTTGCGCGGTCAAATAATCATTCATCAACACGTTAAATGATTGCACGGCACGCTCACCTGCCAATTCGTCCCCCATACGCATCATGGCCAAGTGCGCCTTTAGCGCCTCGGTCTGAGGCCATGTTCGCGCCGAACCATCATGCACACCGCCCTGACGGGTCACCGCTTGAACCGTCCGGCCCATAGCATCAACGCTCCGGCAGGCAAACCGGTAAAGACGCCCCGCTTCAGGTGGCAGACCGGTTCCCGCCAGCCGCCGATAGCGTTCAAACAGCCAAACCCATTCAAATTGATGCCCCGGTTCAACAATTTCCCCCGCTTCACCCTCGGGCACGGACCAGTCAGAGCGCAAAAACGCTTCACCTAATGTACCCGTCTCGTGATCTATAAATCTATCAAGGCAGAGGTCATAAAGACTTTTTGCCCGATCCAGATAGGCCGCCCCACCGGTTGCCATAAACGCCTGCAAGTAAGCTTCAAACAGATGCATATGCGGGTTCTGCAAGCGATGCTTCCCCGCTGGCAAAGCCTCCAGATAACCCCCAAAGGGCGCGTTCATATGAAGCTCGATCGCCGCCACCGTCTCGCTCATAAGAGTTTCAGAGCGATGCCCAGCCTCTTTGGCCGCCGCCATGGCCAAAAGCGCAAAGGCTGTATCATAAAGATCCGCTATTTGCGATTGCGGCATGCCCGCTGCTAAATCAATCTCCCTCACAAACAAGCCATGTTCTGTCCGGCATGCGCCCTTAAGCGTTGCAAGCCCGAGGGCAATCAAATCATCCGCCCGGGCAGGCGCCCAGCCCATTTGTTTGGCCATCGAAAACATATAGGTCTGGCGCGCCTGCACCCGAACACGGGCCAAATCAGATACGATTGGATTATGGACAAGATCGAGCGCTTCACGAAAACCACCGGCCACAACGCCGCGATCCGCCCACAGGTCAAAACAGGCGTCATGGAGCCAGTCCTGGGCCCGCCTGGCACATTTTTGTAACGGAGCCATCGACATTATTTACATTCCCCCAAAGCCGAATAAAGTTGCGGCATCGCGCTCCAACTCTGCTATCAATAGCCGAGCCGAAGTTCCAGAGAATTTACGGGAAAGCCATTGTCCGACGCTGTATTTTTCCCCCTTGCATGCCTGATCGCCATTGCCATGGTAACTTTCGCCATGCGCCAGTCTGGAAGCGCCTTGCCCACCGGCTCTATCAGCGGTGCTGACACAGACTATCGTATTATCCGCGTTTCGGGAGTAGATCTGAACCGTTTCATCCCCAGCAATTTTGCCCAATACGCCATCATTGCCAGCGGATCAGGGCCGATTTTAAGGGTATCACCCGCACAGGACTTTTTCCCGAAGAACCCGGACAGTGGGCCGCATTTCCGCTTGGCACCCGATCTGGAAACCGTCTTCTCTGGCAGAGAGCTGCGCATCAGCGTCCGCGCACGCTCGCCCGAGCAAAACGGCGCCCCAGCCATAGAAATCAATTATTCTGCCGGCCCTGAAGGCCAATCAGGATGGCATCGCTTCCCGCTTGAGCCAAATTTTCGGAATTACTCGTTCGAGTTCACGGTTCCACCCGCCAATCAGGATCAAGGTGTCGATTTCCTTGGCATAAGACCGGTCGGCAATGGTACGGACACGCATGTTGAAATCGAAAGCCTGACACTGGTAAATCTACATTTGTGGCGCAACGCCCCGCCATCCACAGGAGCAAGATAATGACATTGCCAACTGCTCAGTCGGCCGGTCGCCGAGTGATTGACCTGGAAGCGGAGGCCTTGCGTGCTTTATCCGCCAGTCTTGGTGCGACCTTTGATAGCGTCATCGACATGCTTCTGAAATTACAGGGGGCTTTGATTATCTCCGGAATGGGAAAGTCGGGTCATATTGGCCGGAAAATGGCCGCAACGCTCTCTTCGACCGGAACACCGGCGGTTTTTATACATCCAGCCGAAGCAAGCCATGGTGATTTGGGCATTGTTGGTCCGAACGATATTGTCATCGCACTGTCCCGGTCAGGAGAAACCAGCGAACTGAGCGATCTCATAACGCATGCCCGCATGCTGCCCATTCCTCTTATCGCCATCACCACTCAGATAGACAGCGCACTTGCCAAAACCGCCAATCATGCCCTGATCCTGCCAAATATTGCAGAAGCCTGCTCGGTCACTCGCGCGCCAACAACATCAACAACCATGATGGCAGCCCTTGGCGACGCAATTGCAGTGGCGTTGCTGGAGCGCAAAAACTTCACGCAGGAAGACTTCAAACGCTTTCATCCGGGCGGCAATCTCGGTGCCATGCTCAGCACGGTTGCCGATCTCATGCACACAGGCGACACGCTGCCTCTTGTCAAGCGAGGTGCATCAATGGATCTGGCTTTGGAAGTCATGGGCGAGAAACGGCTCGGTTGCGTTGGAATCGTCAATCCGGACGGCACATTGGCAGGCATTCTGACCGACGGCGATGTTCGGAGAATTTTGGCCCGCAATGACGTGTCAAAATCACTCGACGAAACCATGACAAGCTCGCCCTTCACTCTGCCGCCCGAGATGGCGGCAATGGAGGCCGTGGCGCTTCTGAACGCCAGGGAAATATCGCAAGTGTTCATTGTCGAAAACAACCATCCCATAGGAATCGTGCACATGCATGATTTCCTGCGCGCGCAAATCGGCTAGGCGCTGGCCAAATCATGCCTCAAACGATAGAGCATAATCTGACAAGAGCGACAAAAAGCGACAACATGCTTGAACTCAACAGTCTCCATAAAAGTTTCGGGCGAACCGTGGCTGTCGATAATATCTCCCTTTCGATCCGGAAAGGCGAAGTGCTTGGCTTTCTCGGCCCCAACGCCGCCGGAAAATCAACCACAATCCGTATGATTGCGGGCGTACTTAGCCCCGATTCCGGGGATGCCATTATTCAAGGGCATTCAATTATTACAGACCGTCAGAACGCGCAAAAACATTTAGGTTATTTGCCCGAAGGCGCGCCGCTTTATGACGAAATGACACCACCTGATTTTCTGAAATTCCTCGCCAGCGCCCGCGGCCTAGATAATGCCGCACGCGAAGCGGCCGTTGAGCGCGTAATCGCCGACGCCCGAATTGGCTCCGTCAGCAATAAGCGCATTGGCGATCTCTCCAAGGGCTTTCGCAGACGTGTCGGGCTGGCCGGGGCGATATTAACCGACCCGCCTGTCCTGCTGCTCGACGAGCCAACCGACGGGCTCGATCCCAATCAGAAACGCGCCGTAAGGGCCTTGATCGCCCGCATGGCACCAGAAAAAGCCATATTAATCACCACCCACACGCTCGAAGAGGTCCCAGCGATGTGCTCACGCGTTGTGATCATTGATGGTGGACGCATTGTAGCAGATGATACGCCAGACGCATTGGGGGCCAATTCCGGCGAACTGGAAACGGCATTCTCAGAACTTACCCACGCTGCGGAGAAGCCCACCGCATGACATCGCAGACGATCTTGCAATCCTCCATCAGCGCATTTTCGGGTCTTGGCGCAATTTACAGGCGCGAATTGCAAACCTATATCCGCACGCCAATGGCGTATGTCTTCCTCGGAATATTCCTGCTCTCGCTTGGGGTTCTAACTTGGGAAGCGGGCGGCTTTTTTGAAACCAATCGGGCTGATCTGGCACCATTCTTCGTTTGGCACCCTTGGCTTTACACGGTATTTCTGCCTGCCCTTGCCATGCGGCTATGGGCCGACGAACAAGCCAATGGTACAGACGAGCTTCTGCTTTCACTGCCCGTCGGACTTGGCGGCCTTGTCCTTGGCAAGCTCTTTGCGGCGTGGACCATAACCGGATTTGCCCTTCTGCTAACAATACCCATGTGGCTGACGGTAAACATCCTCGGCTCACCAACAGCGGTTGAGCTATCCTGGATGGAGCCAGCCAGCCTGTTCAAATGGCTTGGCTCGAACGTGTTTGGCGGTGCCGACAATATCGCTATTTCCATAACCTATTTAATGAGTTTTCTGATGGCGGGTGCTTATCTCGCAATCGGGCTGGCCCTTTCTGCGGTCGCACGCAGTCAGGTAACAGCCTTTATCATGGCCGTTTTTGTCGCTTTCATTTTTACGGCCGCCGGGTGGCCGCTGGTCTTGTCCGGAGTGACCGACAGTTTCGGGGTGGACGCTGCCGACAGCGTGGCGCGGCTGTCTTTTCTCAGCCATTTTGAAGCCGCCCAGCGGGGCGTTCTTGAATGGCGCTCGGTCATCTATTTCGCCGGCTTTATCAGCCTCGCCTCCCTACTTTGCGGTCTTTGGGTCGCGCGGTTAAGGGCGTAACCATGATTGAGAGATTCTTCACGCCAATCACCAGCGCGCTACTCATCGCGATCTTCTTTATGCTCAACGGGCTGATACAGCCACGCATGGCATCTTGGCGGATAGATTTCTCCCAAGGCGACCAATATACACTCAGCCAGGGCACCCGGCAGACACTCAGTGAACTTGCCGAGCCAGTAGACCTTACTTTCGTCTACTCACGCACGCTCGGACAGGAGTTCCCGGTGATCCGCGCCTATGCCCAACGCGTAAGAGAGCTTTTGCAGACTTATGAAAATTCCGGTGGACGGCGGCTGCATCTGGTCGAAATTGATCCAAGTCCGTTCTCCACTGCTGAAGACGAGGCACTGGCCGCAGGGATCAGCGCTATCCCCACCAGCAATGGCGACCCGATCTATTTCGGACTGATCGGACGCAATGCGGTAGACGACGAACTGGTCATCCCGTTTCTCGACCCTGAACGCGAGGCGACGCTGGAATATGATCTGACCCGCCTGATTGCCCGCCTCGACAATCCCAAACCAGCAACCATCGGCATCATCAGCGATCTACAAAACTTCCAGGGCACCGGCACTGAAGCAGACTATTTCGTCCTGCGCGAGATCGCAGCTTCCTATAATGTCGAGCCGATCGCACCTGACTTTTTGGACATTCCCGACAGCGTGGACATTTTGCTTGTTGCCCATGCCGCCGATCTGTCCGAGCGGCAGACCTATCTGATTGACCAATTCATACTTTCAAAGGGCCGTGCGCTGGTCCTCGTCGATCCGGCCTCCAAAGCAGCCGCAGCAACGGGCGGGGTATTCTCCTCAAGCAATGGCCTGACAAGGTCCGATCTTGGCAGTTTGGGGCAAGCCTGGGGCGTAAGCCTTCTGGACGGTGCCGTTGCCGACGCGACCCACGCCCTGCCCGTTGGCGTCGAGGAGAATGGCAGCATCATCGAAATGGGCCAGCCGCTATTTATCGGCATTCCGCGCGCGCTGATGTCGTCTGATGATCTGGTCACAGCGCCCCTTTCGCTCACGCTAAACCTCGGCGCACCGGGTGCCTTGCAGGCCTTTCCGCCAGAGGGGGTGACATTCTCGACCCTTGTGCGCACCGACGACGCTCCGTCTTTCATCGATCCTGAGCTTGCGAGCACGGATATGCTCCCGCAAGATGTGGTGCGCGCCTATGAGGCCGAAGACGGTTATCTCGTCCTCGGCGGCAGGCTTAGCGGCACATTGCCGACCGCCTTTCCGGACGGGCCACCACTTTCAGACTTGCCCGACGATCCGGTCGAGGCGGAACTTATTGATTTGGCCAATGGCAAACTTGGCAATCATCTCAGCCAAAGCACACAGCCGGCGGAAATCATTATTCTCGCCGATGCCGACATTCTCGACGACGGTTTTTACATCAATCCGCGTTCGGGCAGTCCAGCTGGCGACAATGCCACTTTCGTGCTCAATGCCCTCGACAATCTCGCAGGCGGAAGCGCGCTCACCAATCTACGCTCACGCAGCCCCAATCAACGCCCCATGAACCGGATCAACCGAATGCGCGAAGCGGCCCAACGCAAATTTTTCGCCCAGCAGGCCGAGCTTGAAGAACGGCTAACCTCAGCGCAGGCCCGACTTGAACAATTGCAGGCCAATGGCATCGAACAGGGCTTCTTCTCTGGCGATCTCGAAGCCGATTTGAGCCCTGAGGAACGCACCGAACTTGGCGCCCTGCGCCAGAGCGTCATTGAAACTCGCTCGAGCCTCAGAGAAATTGAAAGAGAATTTCGACACGATATTGACGGTTTGGTCGGCGCCCTGCGCTTTATCAATATTTGGGGCGGACCATTCTTTCTCGCAATGCTTGGTTTCCTGATATGGTTCAGGCAGAAACGGCGGCTGGGATGAACGACAAAATCAGAGAACAGCGCAAACAAACCGTCCTTGTGCTAACAGGAATAGCAGTCCTTTTAGCTCTGTTTACGGCCTTTTTCCAAACCGGAGACGCGGCCCGCCAGCAAGGCGACCGCGCGGGCGCATCTGTGTTTCCCAGATTTGAACGTAAAATCGGGCGTGCCGAAATTATCCGGATTACGTCCGCAGATATTCAGTATACGCTCAAGCGTGAATCTGAGGATAGTACGCAATGGGTGATGCTGGAATCGGGGCTTTATCCGGTGCGCCCTGACAGGCTCAGCGAACTGGCAAACGGGCTTACAGAACTTGTCTGGGCCGATCAACGCACAAGCGATCCTGAAAAGCTCGACCGGATTGGCCTCGGAGCACCTGAAACAGGCGGCGCAGGCGCCCTGATTGATGTCCTTGACGATGAAGGACGATCGCTCGCTTCGCTTATTGTCGGACGTCGCGCGGACAAATTGTATGGCCGCTTTCCCGATGAGAACAAGAGCTACCGTCTCTCGGGCAATATTCCGCCGCTCTATACGCGCGAAGCCTGGCTCGATCTCGAAATTATCGACACCCAGCCTGATGCTGTTGCCGCTGTGCGCATAACCCAGGCCAATGGCCGCTCCATGTTTGTGACCCGGCCAGCAGGCTCTGGCCCCCGCGCCTTTCGACCCGCCCCACCTTTTGAGCGCGACAGGCTTGTCAGCAGATTGGCAATCTCTGGCCCAGCGCTTGCGATCAGCCGGTTTGCACCGCTTGACGTAAAACCCGCCGCTGCGCTCGAAACATCCCCCATTGGACGCCATATCACCACCACACATGATGGATTGGAGATCGATGTCTCCGCCTATCGCGAACCAGACGGCTTCTATGTCACTTTGCGTGCAATTGAAGCGGGTGAAGGCGCGGTAAGGGCACAATCCATCAATGATCGCGCAACCGGCTGGGCCTATCGCTTGTCGGAATTTGACTGGAATGATTTCACCCCTCGCGTCTCGTCTCTTGTCCGCCGCCCCGCCCCCATAGAACAGGAAGACACCGCGTCAACGCAGCCAGCCTCACCCCCGCCCTTCTCGATCCCCAATCCTGAAAACATTCCACCAATTGCCGATCTTGATCCATAGTCCAAAAAAAGCCCGCAATGCTATAACAGCATTACGGGCCAATTCGGGAAGATGGATTAAACGCTAGGCCGCAGCAAGATTGCGTAAGACATAATGCAGGATGCCGCCATTGCGGTAATAGTCGAGCTCATTTTCTGTATCTATACGGACGACCGTTTTCGCGGTCACGGTCGAACCGTCAGCCATGTTGATCTCTACATCAAGGCTCTGGCGCGGCTTGATGTCATTGATGCCTTCAATCGTTACCTGTTCTTCGCCGGTCAGGCCGAGACTTTCCGCGCTCGTCCCTTCAGCAAACTCAAGCGGCAGAACGCCCATGCCGATCAGGTTCGAGCGGTGGATACGTTCGAACGAGCCAGCGATAACGGCTTTTACGCCGAGCAGGATGGTCCCCTTGGCCGCCCAGTCGCGCGAGGAGCCATTGCCATAGAGGTGGCCAGCAAAGACAACCAGCGGAACATTTTTCTCGTGATACTTCATCGCGGCATCATAAATCGGCATGACCTCACCGGACGGATAATGTTTGGTAACACCGCCCTCTGTGCCCGGAACCATCTGGTTCTTGATACGGATGTTCGCGAACGTGCCGCGCATCATGACCTGATGGTTGCCACGCCGCGAGCCATAGGAATTGAACTCAAGCACCGGCACTTGATGCTCGCGCAAATAGTCACCCGCTGGACTGTCGGATTTGATATTGCCTGCGGGTGAAATATGATCGGTGGTGATACTATCGCCAAAAAGACCAAGCACGCGCGCATTATGCACATCTGATGGCGGATCTATATCCATCGTCATGCCATCAAAATATGGCGGGTTCTGCACATAGGTCGAGCCGGTGGGCCACTCATAAGTCTCGCCACCGGACACATCGATCCCTTGCCATGCTTCATCGCCTTTGAAGACATCGCCATAGCGCTCTGCAAACATTGCGGGTGTCACTGCTTCGCGCATGATCGCCTGAATTTCCGCATTCGTTGGCCAGAGATCTTTGAGGTAAACATCATTGCCATCCTTGTCCTTGCCAAGACTGTCCTTGGCCACATTGACTTTGAGCGAGCCGGCAATGGCATAAGCCACAACCAGCGGCGGAGAGGCGAGATAATTGGCTTTGATGTCTGGCCCGATGCGGCCTTCAAAGTTGCGATTGCCCGACAGCACAGAGCATGAGACCAGATCGCCTTCGGCAATCGCTTTGGCGAGCGGCGCAGAGAGCGGGCCGGAATTGCCAATACAAGTGGTGCAGCCATAGCCAACGAGATTAAAGCCAAGCGCGTTGAGATCCTTGCTCAGATCGGCCTTATCAAGATAGTCCGTCACAACTTGGCTGCCTGGCGCAAGCGATGTCTTGACCCATGGCTTACGGTTTAGCCCCAAAGCGGCCGCTTTGCGCGCGACAAGTCCCGCCGCAATCAGAACGCTCGGATTTGATGTGTTCGTACAGGACGTGATCGCAGCAATGAACACATCGCCATGGGTAACGGTATAGTCCTCGCCCTCAACAGCAATTTCTTTGGTGTCCGCCGGATCAGTCCCGAACTCTTTCTGCATGGCTTCAAGGAACGCAGTATCGGCTTCCGACAAGAGCACATGGTCTTGTGGCCGTTTGGGGCCGGAGATAGACGGCTGGACCGTGGACAGATCAAGCTCCAGAGTGTCCGTAAAGACCGGCTCATCCATATCCGGACGCCAGTAACCTTGCGCTTGGGCATAGGCTTTGACCAGTGCGGTCTCGCGGCCGGTATCGCCAAGATAAGTCAGCGTTTCCTCGTCTACCGGGAAGAAAGCGCAAGTCGAGCCAAATTCAGGCGACATATTCGAGAGCGTTGCCTGATCTTCGAGTGTAAGATTGGCAAGGCCCGGGCCGAAAAATTCGGTAAATTTCGCGACAACACCCTTATCGCGCATCATCTTCGTAACGGTCAGCACGAGGTCTGTGGCAGTGGCTCCTTCGGGCAGTTTACCGGTAAGCTTGAACCCGATCACTTCAGGGATCAGCATGGAGACCGGCTGGCCGAGCATTGCCGCTTCAGCCTCGATGCCGCCAACGCCCCAGCCAAGAACTGAAAGGCCGTTGATCATGGTCGTGTGGCTGTCTGTGCCGACACAAGTATCAGGATAAGCGACCGTCTCGCCGCCCTCTTCTCGGGTCCAGACCGTTTTGCCGAGATACTCAAGGTTCACCTGATGGCAAATACCTGTGCCCGGGGGGACAACGCGGAAGTTCTCAAACGCCGAGCCGCCCCAGCGCAGAAATTCATAGCGCTCGCCATTGCGTTCATATTCGCGTGTCACATTGCGCTTGAAGCTGTCCTTGCCGCCAAAATTGTCCACCATGACCGAATGGTCGATGACGAGATCAACGGGCACTTGCGGATTGATCGCCTCGGCCTTGCCGCCAAGTTTCTGGCTTGCATCCCGCATCGCCGCCAGATCAACCACCGCCGGAACACCGGTAAAGTCCTGCATCAGCACACGGGCCGGACGATAAGCAATCTCCTGGGTCACCGAGCCGCCATTCTCAAGCCATGTCTTGAACGCCACAATATCGTCTTTGGTGACAGACTTTCCGTCTTCATTGCGCAGCATGTTCTCAAGCAAAACCTTCAATGAGGCCGGAAGGCGCGAAATATCGCCAAGCCCGTTTTCAGCCGCTTTTGCGAGCGAATAATAGCTATAGGTCTTGTCACCTACGGTCAGGGTCGATTTGCACTGGAAACTGTCGAGAGATGCCATGTATCAGGGCTCCGTTTATATCGGGTTTTCTGTTGGTCCTGTCTTATAACGCCAGGGAACCAAGCGCAATCGCACTGCACGTATGTGTTTGTTAATGTGAGGTTAGACGGGCTGGGCCCAGCGCGAAAACCGCTGCGCAACCGTCTCATAGCTTGGCCGCTTGAACGGAATGATCAATTGGGGCAAATCGGTAAGTTCAGCCCAGCGCCAAGCGTCAAATTCCGGCGTGTGCAAATCCAGCCTCACATCGCCATCCGAGCCGGTAAAACGCAGCGCAAACCATTTTTGTCGCTGCCCGATATACGGACCGCCCAGGCGTTTCTTCAAATCGGGTGGGAAATCATAATAAATCCAGTCATCAGTCTCTTCGAGCACTTTGACAAGCTTGGGCGAAATCCCGATCTCCTCTTCAAGTTCCCTGAGCGCCGCCTCTTCAGGGCACTCCCCCGCATCAATACCGCCTTGTGGCATCTGCCACTGAAACGCGCCACGCGAATTTATCCGTCGCCCGACAAACACATGACCAGCTTTCGAAAACACAGCCAGCCCGACATTCGCCCTGTATAATTCAGGCTTACGGGATGGTTTGCTCATCTGGCGCCATCAACCGCGGCCGAACCGCTCAATCGTGAAGTTCGGAAAAGCGGTATTGGCGCTCCAGCAACCTCGGCAGGAGCCTCACTGGGGGCTTCAATGGGAGCCGGAGAAGGAGAAGGAGCTGCAACAGACGCCGCCGGACGACGAACCGCAGAGGGCGTCACCGACGGGACCGCCGAAGCTGGCGCAAGCAAGATACCTTTAGTCTCGAGCCGACGGCTCCACGCAACAATAATGTCCATGGTCAGCGGATAAGCAAAGCCGGTCCCGAGCGCTGCACCCTTGGATTTTGCGATCTCTTCCAATTGCTGCAAACGTCTTTCGATCGCTTCCGCCTCGACTTGTGTATCAATATTATCATTTGCTGCAGCATAGATAATGCCTTGCTGATCCGCCGCCAAATCAAAGGATTTTGACGGGGTTGATCCGTGCCGGAAAAAGGCCAATCCGCGTTCTTCAAGGCGCTCGAGTATCGGTGCCAAAGCGCTATCGGCATCGGCAAACTTTTCCCCATCATGATTGATCACGCCGAAGAACTCCGTGCTGCGGGACAGCAAACGGTCAAGCCGATCACGATTATCGTCTGCGCTTCCGCCTGCAAGCAATGTTTGGCTATGGGGCAAAGTCCGGCCACGCTCATAGGCTTCCATCGGCACTTCGAGCAGCACCTCATGGCCTTTCTCGCGAGCGCGTCGAATCAAGGACGGACTGGCATCTGCGATAAAAGAAAGCGTCACTTCTGGCGGCAAATCATCAATCGCCGCATTGGTCTGCCGTGCAGATGTACCCAATCCGCCCACAATCAACGCAATCACGGGCTTGTCCTCTGGATTGGAGAAAGCGCGTATATTTGCCTCTGACGGGGTTGAAATTGTGACCGTCGACAGGCTCTCCGGAACCGGCGCAGGTTCTTGTCTCGGCGTCTCGGCGGTTTCATCCACAATCGTAATCGAGCTGACATCACTGTTCTGCTCAACTTGCTGATAACTCTTTCCCACCGGAACAAAGACCCCATTAATGGTCATGCCCGCAGCTTGTATTCCCGGCTGAGGCGTTGGCACGGATGCAGACGCTCGTTGCACGCGCGCTGGACCTGCTTCTGCGCCTGAAGGATCTAAGACACCAAGATTGGGAAGCGCGGCCTGCCCTGCGTCCAGACCATTATACTGATCTTGCAGATTATCAGCACGCGTCACCGGCAGCGTTCCCGTCTGATCGACAAGCCGCGCTCGCGCCGTCCGTCGGGTATCAGGATTGGTCTCGAACAAAGCAATTATCTGGCTCGGCCCCGCCGCGGACGGATCGCCCGTCAAATGGATTGCGCCCGCCGATACCCCCAATAAGCCGCCAAAGACGGCCAGGCTCAAAAATCCATGATAGAACCCTGCGCGAACTGGCGACGGATCGCGGCGTTTGCCTTTGGCCATGAACACTAACCTTTTGATGAAAACGACACTTAAGCCTCAACATCACCCAAATCTGTTAACAATATGCAAAGCTAGATTAACCAGCTCTCCCGGTCACACTGGCGAACTTCGCCGGGTCACGCAATATGTCAAGCGCCCGCTCAAGCTGATAATCGTCACCATCATAACCTTCAGGCGGCTGATCATCCGGAATATGCGGACCTCTGCGCTCGGTCCCGTCTTCATTGGCCAGCGCATTGGGCAAATCAGACTCCGACAAACGACGGATACGCTCAAGCTCTTCCTCGGTAATCCGCTCTGCTGCCACCTCGATATCAGGCTCGATGCCTGTGCCCTGAATTGACCGGCCCGATGGCGTATAATACCGCGCCGTGGTCAGCCGCAGCGCACCCCGGTCTGCGCCCAGCGGGATAACCGTCTGCACAGACCCCTTACCAAAACTGGTCACACCCAATACGCGGGCACGTTCGCGGTCCTGCAAAGCGCCTGCGACAATCTCGGCAGCGGAGGCCGAACCATTATTGATAATCACAATGATCGGCACATCTTTGAATGCCTGCGAATTACTGGCATTATAACGCTTATCATTAAACGAATGCCGTCCGAACGTGGAAACAACCTCTCCGCCCGGCAAGAACAGATCGCTGACGCTCACGGCCTGATCAAGCAATCCGCCCGGATTGTTCCGCAAATCAAGCACCAGCCCATCGGGCTTACCGCCAATATCACGGGCAAGCCCTGCTAGCGCATCTTCAAGCAGTTCCGTCGTTAGGTCATTGAAGCCGGAAATACGGATATAGCCAATATCGCCCTCTTTGATCTCCCAACGCACTGATTTAGGCCGGATAACTTCTCGGGTCAGCGTAACATCAAACGGATCGACACCTTCACGAAGCACCGTGATCGTAATATCGGTCCCGACCTCGCCGCGCATTTCCTTAACCGCATCATTAAGCGGCAATCCAACAATCTGGCGACCATTGATCGCAGTTAACAGATCACCGCTTTTTAGCCCGGCCCGAGCCGCCGGCGTATCATCAATTGGAGCAACAACTTTGACAAACCCATCATCCGGTACAACTTCAATGCCCAGCCCGCCATATTCGCCCGACGTATCCACCTGGATCGCACGGAAGCTCTCCGGGTTCAGATAACCAGAATGCGGATCAAGCGAGGTGAGCATGCCATTAATGGCCGCCTCAATCGCCTCGCTCTCATCAATCTCGGTAACATAATCAGACTGGACCCGCGCCAGAATATCGCCAAATATATCAAGCTTCCCATATGTCTCAGCGCGGGAATCTTGCGCGGTAGCTCCGGTCCAGCTTATCGACGACAATCCGATAAAGCCCGCGCCCAAAATGGCTCCAACACCGACGCCTGCTAGCCAAGACTTCATGCTACACTCCTAATCATTCCCACCAATGCGGCCAATTTCACCGAAAATGTCAACTAAACAAACCGTCAGATAAGCTGATTATTCATCAATCGACACTTACTTGGACAGCCAGTCTGCCGGATTCTCCGACTTGTCATTTTTGCGAAGCTCCAAATACAGCTCCGGCGGCGGGTCACGACGCGCGGACATGCGCCCAACCGGTTCACCCGCGCTGACCTTTTGCCCCGGCGCGCCATAAGTCTCCGCCAAGCCTGCCAATATGACACGATAATTGTCGCTTGTCCTCAAAATCAGCATATGGCCATAGCTGCGAAACACATCCGAATGCTCGACGACGCCATCAACCGGAGCGATAACCTGGGCATCCTGACGGGTCACAATGGTCAACCCTTCCGAGCGCCCCCCTGTCTCACGACGTGCGCCAAAGGCTTCCGACACCAAACCCGTAACAGGCTGCAACATTCCGCCAAGTTGCTCCCCTCCAAGCGGCCGCAAATCAGAAATATCGGGCCCGGCCAGACGTGCGCGTCCATCGCCTGCCGCCGAAACCCGGGTCGGCTGACGGACCGCAGCGGGCTTACGTCCGGGCGCTTGTGGCGCACTCCGCTCGAGCGCAGCCAGCAAATCCCTCAGATTGCCGGCCTCGCGCGCGAGCAGATCTGCACGCACTTTAAGTTCGGCCGCTTCCGCACTGACATCCTCATACTGCGCGCGCTTGGCGGCAGCGAGCTGTTCGATCTCGGCACGCTTGACCGCCAGTGTCGCCTCGGCCACATCAAGCCGCGCTTGCTCCCGCAGAATCTGTCGTTCGAGCCGGTTCAGCGTCTCAATCTCGTCACCCAGCACATCTGCGCGTTCAGCCAGCTCAGGCGCGACCGCGCTCATCAGAACCGCCGTCCGCACGGAACGATTGACCTCACCAGGTGAAGCAATCATGGCGGGCGGCCTGTGCCGACTGGCCGAGGCCAGGGCAGCAAGCAAGTCTTCAAGCGCCAATTCATCGCTCAGCAGATCCGCACTGGCAGCCGCTCTGCGAACTTTAAGCGTAACCAGCTCCCGCTCGGCATTTGTCGCCTGTTCTTCACGCCTACGGCTCTCCATAGCCGACGCAATCAGCGTGCGGTTAAGGCTTGTCACGTCCAGTTCAGCACCAATCCCGGCCGCTTCGAGCGCAGCCAATTGCTGTTCAGCGGCCAGTTTCTCTGCTTCAAGCCGATCAAGCTCATCACGGGTAAAAGTGTCCGGTGCCGCTCCAATAATAAACGGCAAGCAGAGTAGAAGCAGAATACGGGAAACACGCGACATGGCCAAAACCCTACGCGCCTTACCTAACCGGAGGATTAACCAAACAAGGCTTTAGCTTTGCTTTTCGTCAAAACCTATCCCAGCGCGGCGAGCGCATCGGCAGGCTCCAGGCGGCGTGTATAATCCTGATCGACATCTGCCAGAAGGATTTTACCCGAACCGTCGGCTACGAAAGTCGCAGGGATCGGAAGCGCCCAGCCCGTGCCGTCATTGAAGTTTGGCAGGTCAAGCCCGAAGCCCGAATAAAGCTTTACCAGCTCGTCTGGCATATTGAACGCAATGCCGAGCGCTTTGGCAAACCCGTTCTGCGCATCAGTCAGGATCGGAAAGCTCAGCGCATTTTTCTCCTGCGTGGACAGCGAATTATCGGGCTTTTCGGGCGTCACACCGACAAGATTAGCGCCCTTGGCCTGAAATTGTGGTAGCAGCTCCTGATAGGCTTTTAGCTCGAAATTGCAGTAGGGACACCAGCCGCCGCGGTAAAAGTTCAGCACAAGCGGGCCGTCGGCAAGCAGCGCATGGATTTCGACCTGTTCACCGTTCTGATTGGTCAAAGTCGCATTTGGCAACATGTCGCCCGCTTTTAGGGCCGCGTTTCCAATACCTTCCGCTTCAAGCTCCGCATTGGCTTTTTGCATGACCGCAATGGCCTCAGGCGGCATGCGGCCAGCGGATGCGGCGCGGGTTTCGGCAAGAAGGTCAGCAAGGGACATGGGAGTGCTCCGTTCGGGGTTGGCGCGGATATACCGCAAGAAGAGGCAAACGCGCATGAAGGGGCAAGTCAAGTTTATGTGACGGGACGGCTTTGCATGCATCCGCTGGTGCGGATAGATTGCCCGCTATGGCTGACACCTCTTCCCTTACGCCCAAGCTCGGCATCACCGATACCGGCTTTCTGACCGATAGCTGGTATCTCGCGGCCACATCGGCCGAACTAAAGGCAGGCCAGCAATTCCGGCGGATCATCCTTGGTGAGCCTGTCATGCTGGGGCGAACGGCAGGAGGTGAGCCATTTGCGATGCGCGACATCTGCCCTCACCGGCTGGTGCCATTGTCCGAAGGCAAGCAAATCGAAACGGACGGCGCCCCGGCAGTGCAATGCCCTTATCATGGCTGGCGCTTTGGCATCGATGGGGTGTGCAAACTGATGCCATCGCTGGCCGAGGGTCAGGAGATGGATGTCTCCCGCGTCCGCATCCGCAAATACCCGCTGCATGAGGCCAATGGCGCTGTCTTTATCTATATCGCCCATGATCCGCGCAACGAGGCGCCGCCCGCTTTGCCGCCGCCCGAATTTGGCCCGCTACCCGCCAAACCGAAATTCACCCTGAGCCGGACATTTAACGCGCATATGGATGATGCCGTGGTCGGCCTGATGGACCCGGCCCATGTGCCCTTTGTTCATTCGCAATGGTGGTGGCGGCCACCATCGGCTGGCCTCAAGCTGAAGGAAAAACCGTTCGAGCCACGCCCGCGCGGCTGGGCGATTGCCAAACACACACCATCTTCGAACTCCCTGCCCTATCGCATTGTCTTTGGCGGCGCGGTGACGACCGAAATTATTTTCCAGCTTCCGGGCTTTCGCTGGGAGATCGTAGAGAATGAAAAGACACGGCTTTTAACACTGACCTGCCTGACGCCGGTGGCCGAAAAGGAAACACGGATTACCCAACTGACATGGTGGACGGGCGCACCGCTCTTGAACCTCGCCATTCCGATCCTCAAGCCTGCGGGCCGCAAATTTCTCGATCAGGATGGCGACATGGTCGATTTGCAGAACCAAGGGCTTGCCTATCAGAAGAATATGCTCTGGATTGATGACATCGACGTACAGGCCAAATGGTATCAGACCTTAAAGCGCGAATGGACGAACGCCCGCACCGAAACCCGCGATTTTGCCAATCCGATCAAGGCAACAACATTGCGCTGGATGAGTTGAGACTTGCCCAAGAACCGCCGCGCGTGGATGCCGCACATGACTCTTGGTGTTTTTACGCCCATATTACCGAGAACACAGATTTAGGAGCGCGAACATGCAAGGCATACTTCCGATCATCCTCTATATCGTCGCCGCCGCTTTGCTCGTCGTCTTGGGGCTTGGGTTGCTCAATCTGACCCGCAAAGATGCCAAGCAGGCGTCCCGTTCGAACATATTGATGCGCTGGCGGATCGGCATTCAGGCACTTGCCGTCGGTGTGCTCGTGCTAATGGGGCTTGCCGCAGGCTCGATCAATTTCGGCTAAGGGAGCGCAGGGATAAACGGCATGGTCAAACTCGACAAAATCTATACCAAAGCTGGCGACGCGGGGAAAACGCGGCTTTCAACCGGCGAGCCGATCGATAAATGGCATCCGCGCGTTGCCGCCTATGGCACCGTAGACGAGGTCAATGCTGCGCTCGGTGTGGCAGCGCTCTGTGCGACGGCTGATATGCTCGACGCAATCCGGCGCGTGCAGAATGATCTCTTCGATCTGGGCGCGGATCTAGCAACCCCTGACACCGGCAAGGATCTCGGTTGGGAGCCTTTGCGCATTGTGGCAAGCCAGACCGAACGGCTCGAAAGTGAGATCGACGCGATGATTCAAAAGCTTACACCGCTCGACAGTTTCATCCTTCCCGGCGGCACGCATCTTGCCGCCCATTGCCACGTGGCACGCACACTTTGCCGCCGGGCCGAACGCGAAATGGCGCACTTGTCCGACCAAAACGGCGAGACGGTCTCCGCCGATGCGCTCGCCTATATCAACCGGCTGTCAGACTGGCTGTTCGTTCTTGGCCGTATTGCCAATGATAATGGCCGCGACGATGTCAAATGGGTGCCCGGCGCAAACCGCTAGCGTGCGGATCTATCCGCCGGCCCGCCCTTGAGCACATAATGCCGGTCGCAATAGCCGCAGACCACTTCCCCGTCCCCGCCCATTTCGAGGAAGACTTTTGGGTGCCCCAAAGCGCCGCCATAGCCAGAACAGGCAACGCGGTGGTCATCGGTCAGGATGGGGGCAGATTTGTCAGCGTCCTGTGTCATCGGTTCGCATTGTCCTTTTACATTGCAGCCTTGGGCGCATGGGATTAGGTAAGGTGACAACTTAGGTAGTTGCGGGCCTCATCCGCGTCAACTTTGAAAGCCCGCTCAATGTCCACGCCCGATCTTGCCATCCATGTCGAGGGCCTCAACAAAGTCTATGCCGCCTCTGGCAAAATGCCTGAAAAACATGCGATCAAAAATTTGAGCCTGTCGATACCGCGCGGCTCGATCTTCGGCCTGCTTGGCCCCAATGGTGCTGGCAAATCCACATTCATCAACACGCTTGCGGGCATGGTCACCAAGACCAGCGGCAATGTGAAGGTCTGGGATTTCGACATTGACAAACACCCCAGACAGGCCCGCGCGGCCATAGGCGTTGTCAATCAGGAAATCGTCGCCGACCCGTTTTTCACCCCCGAAGAAGCGCTCGAATTAATGGCTGGCTTTTTCGGCGTCCCCAAGGCCGAACGCCGCACGCGCGAAATCCTCGAAGCGGTTGGTCTCGCTGACAAGAGAGACGCCTATGTCCGCCAGCTTTCGGGCGGCATGAAACGGCGTCTAATGGTCGCCAAGGCGCTCGTCCATTCGCCGCCCGTACTCATTCTCGATGAACCGACCGCCGGGGTCGATGTCGAACTGCGCCGCTCGCTCTGGGACTATGTTCGCGAGCTTCACGCCGCAGGCACGACCATCATCCTCACCACCCATTATCTCGAAGAGGCTGAAGAGCTTTGCGACACGATTGCCATTGTCAATCATGGCGAGATCATTGCCTGCGAGCCAACCGCCCAATTGCTCAAAAGGCTCGACCATAAGACGCTTAAGCTAACGCCTAAAACACCGCTTACGGACATTCCGGCAGCCCTTGAGAGCCATGATACCAGGCTGCGCCCCGATGGCTCGCTCGCCATCACCTTCCGCGCCAGCGACACCGGTATTGGCCGCATCCTCGAAAAAGTCCGCGAGGCCGGCATTTCCATCGCCGATCTTGCCACCGAAGAACCAGACCTTGAGGACGTGTTCGTCGCGCTGACCAGCAATGTCTGAGGCGGACGGCCCCTCCAAACGGGACAAGCGGCTTCTGGCGCTCTTGCACCATCGCGACAAGATCCTCGCCAAGGGCGACCCTGTCGCGCTACCCATCACGCCGACAAGCGCCTACTTCCAGCCCGGCGAGCCGGACGGCTCCTACGCCTATACCCGCGAAAACAATCCGACATGGGCAGCGGTCGAAGACCAGCTTAGCCTGTTCGAAGATGCACCCGCCATCGCCTTCCCATCCGGCATGGCCGCCATAGCCGCCGTGCTCTACAGCCAGCTTGAAGCGGGCGACACCATTATTGTACCAAGCGACGGCTATTTCGCGGTGCGCGGCCTTGCCGAAACTTTCTTCGCCCCCATGGGCATTAAAACCCGCCTCTGGCCCACCGCCGACTATGTCAATGCACCGCTAGACGGGATCAAACTGATCTGGATTGAAACGCCATCTAATCCCGGGCTCGATGTCTGCGATCTGGCCGAAGTGGCAAACCGCGCCCGCACCGCAGGGGCCATAAGCGTCGCCGACAACACCACCATGACCCCGCTCTTGCAGTCCCCGCTCGATCTTGGTGTGGATATTGTCGCTTGCTCGGACACAAAAGCCATGAACGGCCATGGCGACGCGCTCTTTGGCCATGTCGCCAGCCGCTCTGACGACATCATCACCCGCGTCAAACTCTGGCGCAAACTTTCCGGCGCAATCGCCGGGCCCTTTGAAGCGGCACAACTCCATCGAGGACTTGAAACGCTCGATGTGCGGCTTGAACGCATGTGCGCAACCGCGGGCCTCATAGCGCCGCGTCTTCTGGCTCACAAGGCTGTCCAAAATGTCCGCTATCCCGGCCTGCCCGATGACCCGTCTTTCCAGATCGCACAGAAGCAAATGCACAGTTCGGGCTTTCTAATCTCATTCGAATTGGCAGACCGTCAAACCGCTGACCGCTTCCTCGACACTTGCAATGCGCTCACCGTCGCAACAAGTTTCGGTTCGACACATAGTTCAGCCGAGCGGCGCAAACGCTGGGGCGATCATGTGCCCGAAGGCTTTGTCAGATTGTCCGTCGGCTGTGAACCGGCAGAGGCATTATGGGCGGAGATTAATCGCGCCCTTAACGCGCTCTAAGGCCGTATCTCGTTCGTCTTATCAACCCGCACCACTTCATGCCCGCGCGCGCGCAGCATGGCTTGCAAACTTGCCTCGCCCACCAGATGTCCCGCTCCGACGGCTACAAAGAACACGCCGGCTTCCGCTTCCAGCAAATCCTCGATCTGCTCAACCCAGTTTTCATTACGCCCCTTGAGCATGGTCTCGAAGACCGGCCCTTCGCCAAAGATCTCGTCTTCCTCAAAAAACGCGGCAAGTCCCGCAGCATCCCCCTGGGCCCATTCGGCCACCATCCGGTCGAGCATAAGCGGGTCTTCAAGCATTTGCTCGGCGGTTTGCGCCAGCATTTTGATCTGCACCGGCTCGGGAATGCTCGCAAACAGCTCCATCTGCTCGGCGCCCGTTTCAAAATAGCGGACGGGCTTGTCCGTCTTGGCTGCAAGCGCGCCAAGCACATCCTCAACCCCTGCATTGCCGTCAAACCCTTGCGCCTTGGACGCCAATTGCGCGAGCGTCAGACTGGCCAGCCACGGCCTATAGCTATCAAATCCGGCAAGCGGCACCCCAACCAGTTCCGATGCCTCGCCAATCTCGGCTTCGACCGCATCATCGAGCACATCGCGCAAACTGGTGCCGGGCGGATATAATCCAAATTGGGCAATGGCAATCTCGATTCTGTCAAGCGCGCGTTGGCTCTCGACATCCGCTTCAAAATAGATCGCTTTGGCCGCCTCGATCCGCTCGCGCACCCGGCCGGTCAGCCATTCGGTCTCTGGCCGCAAAGTGTGCACGGTGCCGAACAGGAAAACTTGCGTGTCCTCATCCGAAACATCCCACATGGCAGGCTGTTCATCGCGGTTCGCTTCGGCAATCTCGCGCACCTGATCGGTAAAGCTCGGGCGATCTCCCCCACACGCGGCAAGCGCGAGCACAAAAATGCCAAGCCCGAGACCGGCCCTTGCCCTATCCAAAATTTGCCGCATCATATCTACCCAACTTCCGCATCTAGCCATTGGCAAACCTATCGTCACAAGCACACCGAGCGCAAGCACCGAGAAGACTCCCTCGGGCCAGTTGCCCTTGGCCTGAAGCTGGACTATGACAAATCAGTCCGCACCCATAGCTCAGCTGGATAGAGCGCTGCCCTCCGAAGCAGGATGTCAAGCGGTGATTTGGGTGATAAAAGAAGACAAAAAGGAGTTCTGTTTCAAAGATTTACTGAAAGTCAAAATTTCGGATATGACTTGCAGTGAATCAAAAGGTAACACATAGGTAACACCAAATACCATACGGTCCCTTAGCTCAGCTGGATAGAGCGCCACCCTCCGAAGGTGGAGGCCGAACGTTCGAATCGTTCAGGGACCGCCATTTTCATTGCCTTCCATATCGGCAAAGAACTCAGAAGCTGGTGCAACCCCCGATACCGTCAGACTTTCTCTTGCTCTTGTACAGGCGACATAAAATAGCTG
Source organism: uncultured Hyphomonadaceae bacterium (assembly GCA_938011445.1). Lineage (GTDB taxonomy): Bacteria > Pseudomonadota > Alphaproteobacteria > Caulobacterales > Hyphomonadaceae > CALLCD01. Next base: position 9,715 of record CALLUH010000071.1, on the reverse strand, counting down.
GCGCTCGGTATCATAAACTTCATCAAGTTCAACTTCATCCGCAACTGTGTCGATCCTATCCTGATCGGGAAGAATGTTCTCGTCACACGCCATGACGATCACCTTACGGAACTCCAGACCTTTCGCTAGATGCATTGTGCCTATTGCGATACGGCCGGTTCTATCTTCAACCCGGTCGGAAAGCTCTAGCGGGGTCTGTCCAGCTTCATTGACGGCTTTTCTTGCGCGTGAAAGTTCATCTACAGACCTAACAAAAACGCCGATTTCTTCAGCAGGCATTCCATCATCTATCGCTTCATGAATAACCAAACCGATTGAACGGATTTCATCTTCTGAATTGTCGTGAATTTGAACGTCAGGAACGGGGCCATTAAAAATTGAAATTGTGCCTCGGCGATCCTCTTCAATGCCGTCCACGTCACGCACCACCGCAGGAAGCAATTTGTCCGCTGATTGACGAATTTGGTGCGATGTTCGGTAATTTACTTTGAGGGTATGCGAACGCCCGCGCACATCAATACCCAGTCCAAGCCATGAAAACGGTTCCTGGAAAATTCGTTGTCCTAAGTCACCTGCAAAAAATAGCGCCTCTGGTTCTTTTGGCGCTATGGCTGACAGCATCTTTAGTTCCGGCACGCCAAGGTCTTGTGCTTCATCAACAATAATGTGGGAGAAAGGCTTAACTGGACGGTCTTTGTAATATGCGGCGACGTTCCCAAAAACGCTCGCAGGTGTATATCTATGCTGACCCGCCAGAATTGCCCTAGCCCGCTCAAAGACTGGCCATAGCCTCTCACGCTGGCGACTTCCTAATCGGTTTTTCCGTCCTAATCGGGGGACGCGAGCATATGCGTCTAACCCATCAATTTGCCAGGCATCCACGACACATCGCCATTCAGACATCAAAAAGCGATCTGTAAACCCTTCCAATTCTTGTTCTTTAGCCGCTTGCGCGAGGGCCGGAACGACATGCTCTTGTCGCGCCATTTTGGGGTCATGACCATTGATGAGCGTGAAAAGCTCTTTCGCTATTCCCTCAAAAGGCCGGATAGATGCACGATGATCGAGATTTGGGTCATCACACTGCAAGAGTTTCAACTTATGTTCAAGCGCATTGGAAAGCGGGCTTGAAAATGTGGTCAGCAGAAGTTTGGCTTCTTTATTCGAACCCAGAATATAGGCCGCACGATGCAGCGCCACAACGGTCTTTCCCGTTCCTGCTGAACCAGCCACGCGAGTCGGACCCGAGACATTGCCATCAACCAACTCTCTTTGCGCCGGATGCAGATATATCGCCCATTTGTCCCACGGATAGTTGAGCGCCTGTTCCAGCTCCTCGACATTTTCCATGACGCGAAAACGCCGACGCGCATCAGGATGCGCGAACGGATCAATTCCCGCACCAGCTTCGCCGGGAACAACTAATTGGCCAGTGGCCGTATAATCCAGCAAGGCTTCCGCCGCTTCGCTTGGAATATAGTCAGCCAGATCAAGGAAATTGTCTTCCGAAGCATTGCGCACATCCTCAAGCCAATCCTCCGGCACACCGACGCTGAGCAATTCGTCATTTGTGAGTTTCAGAAATAGCGGCGGATAGAAACGCGCCGGGGCTTCGGCAGCCATCGGGACTTCGGGCGTCTCTGCCTCGACATATTTCGGGATGGTGATCTCTTCGACGCGCTCACGCACTTCAACAATCTGCGCGGCACCAGTGCGCGGATGTGCATCGATGCGCCTGCGCTCCGCCCATTTATAGGCATCGTCATGATGATCCACATAGGCAACAAGAAAGCTCGACTTGGTTTTATGAACGATCAGTCGAATGTCGCGGTTGACCCGTAGTGACCAGAAATTCGCATCCTTAGATTTGTCGATACGATGAAACTTTAGCCCCGGATTTGACGGGTCTTGCTGGAGATCAAAGACAGTTAGTTTGACTGCCTTCTGTTCATCATTGGTCAGCTTGGCCAGCGCGGTTTGGAAGGTATCGGCAAGAAGAAATTTCATTTTATTACCCCGCCGCCAAACTTCTCATGCGAGGTAAAATTTCTTCGATCAGCCTATCTCGCCCCTCTGCATTATTCAGATAAATCACATGCCGATGATGTTGCAAGTCAAATGGAATATGCGCAGCATTTTGAACGACAGGTATTACGGGCCGCCCCAAAGTATGAGCTATACCAGCCTCGTAGAACACATTTGGGTTCCTCTGGCTAAAATCGCAAATAACGAACTTGGAGCGGTAAATCAGGGAGAATATATCTTGAATGATTTCTGTCTCTTCCCAAACTTGATTTGCATTCAACACACGCAGGCCAATTTGTTGACCGGCATTTTGAATTGCTTCAAAAACCGGATTAAATGCAGCATCAAATGGGATCATTACCGAAACTATACTCGGTTCTTGGGCGGCGTCGGGAATACGGAACACCGAGGGTTGAACGTGAAGCTCTGGACCTGGCTGGTTCTCCATGAAAAGCGCTTGAAACTGTGCTGGCAATCCTTGGAACTGAGCCTCTTGAATGATATTTGAAGCGATGAGTTCCGCACGTAAATCAACGTCTTTTATCGCCCAATGTGTCCTGTTTTGTTCAAAACCTTGAATATCCAATTCCCATTCGAGACCAAACAACTGTTCACTCGGAATTTCCGGCAGTCCTGGGATAATTGAATATTCAATTCTGATCTCAGCTTGCCTAATTCGAATCCGGTCTATTTTACCCAACCGCGCGGCCTGATTGCATTGTCTTTCATAGGCGATCAATGATGGAAGCCGATACAATTCTTCGAGGGTTTCCGGCGTTAAATCACGAAACCGTGCCGCGTTTGCGTCGCTGGTATATTCGAACACTCTGTTGCGTTCCAATGTCCAAGGTTCGCCCCGAAACGCCTCGTCATTACCACTCATCAAGAGATTAAACATAAGCGCCTACACCCCAAACACTTTCATCACTTCATCACCGAAATGATTGATGACTTTGACGGCAAAGCGACCTGTAGAGGGGCGCATGAAAGGCCGGGACTTGTCTCGATAAAGCGTTGCCCAGGCTTCTTCGTCGATTTCTGCTTTCAAGCTGGTTTTGAGCGATTTGTAAGGATCATTCGCACCCATAAAATAGGCGTGGCGCACGAAGAAACTCTCTTCATTATAGTCCGTATCAATGAACCAAGCCGCGATGTCGTCCTTGCCGGAGGCGCGGACTTCGCCGGTTTTGGGATCGAACACGTCTATGCCCAACACCTCGACGATAATGTTGCCGTCTTTGTCGAAGTCCCATTCGACATCCGGCTCGCCGAATACGACAAACAGATTACCCTTGCCGGTATTCTTCAGATCATCCGCCATATGCAGATCGGGATTCATTTTGGCTTTCAGGATCGGCAATGGACCGAGCTTGTCCACTTCGGACGAATGCGCATCGAAGTTGAAACCGCAGGCGATCAAGACATCGAAACGCGCGTCATTCGCTTCGCGCGCCGCTGCCATAATGTCTGAGCGGGTGATGGAACCAAATTCAGGGCCGATGAAAATAGCTGCGCGTTTCGCAACGCCGGCCTGTTCATAGGTGCCGGTTGCGGCGATATAGTCGCCCGGCCAGCCTTCCATTGCCGTAAATTCAATGCGATCTTGCTTATCTGATTGATGGACTCCAGCGGATTTGAGGTTTTCCAGCACCATCGTCGCAAAGTCTTGTGCGGGCGCGGCGCTTGGGCCGGATTTCGGACGTGGGCGATTGCCCTCAACCGCATTGATCTCATCCATCAATGTGTCTTCATCGGCGGGGATTACGCGATGCGGCGAGAGGCTTTCAACGGTGAAGGGGCCAGCCACGCGGACTTTCGATTTGTCTTCATAGGGCCGATCATAGAGATATTCGACATCCGCCTTTTGCGCGATGGATGTGTCGATTTCCTGCTGCCGTTTGATGCGGGCATCCCACCAGCTTGCATGAACCGCCGCGATATTATCTGACCAACTCGCATCAGCTTCACGCGGAATTTCCCATTCCTGCCAGTCTTTATCGAGAATATCGTTTAATTCTTTGCGCAGTGGCTCAAGCGTCTGCTGCCACTTTTCCCAGATGACATCTATTTCGGCATTATTCGCGATCGTTTTGAGCATAATATGCGGCGCACGTTCATAGACAAAGCCGTGGCGAATATCGTTTTGGGTTTGAGTATCAGGCGGGATTTGTCCAGAAATATTCTGTTCTTTTTCTCGTCCGTCAGAGCTGTCTGCGAGGTAGTAATAAGGGTAGCGCGCACTCATCAGGCGGGTACGAGCCAGTGCGAGAGCAACACGCGATGTATCTATGGTAATCCATCGCCGCCCCCATTGTTCGGCAACCGTCGCTGTTGTGCCAGAGCCACAAGTTGGGTCGAGCACTAGATCACCGGGATCGGTGGCCATGAGTATACAGCGTTGAACAACAGTAGTTGATGTCTGTACTACATAGTTCAAACTCGTTCCAATTTGCATGGAGTCCCATCGATCTGTGATAGGTATGATAGAAAAATCCTCAACATGTCGAATATATCTGGCCGTGGATGCAGGCTTGTGGATGCGCCCTGCATAGTTGAGCCTATTTAAGCCCTTGAGGTTTGTTTTCCATTTTTGCTTCAGAGGCTTTCCCTGGAATAAAAACTCGAATCTAGGGTTATCCGATTCTAAAGAAGTTAACTGGCTTCTCAATAATTCTTTATCGTGACCATTCGTTCTTTCGAGTGTTGTTATTCGTCTTGGAGGCTCACATGGGGCCGTGATTAGATCATAACGCTCCAAAGATGGATCACCGGCTCTTCTTAGGTCATACAACTGACGTATCTTTGTTTTTTCTCTAACTTTCGAGTACCATAAGATAAAATCTAGCGTTTGAACTACGCCTTCAGAGACTAACCCCCCCGTCTTTTGAAAACATATAAGAGCAACGAAATTCTCTTCCCCAAAAACTTCATCCATCAGAGCACGGACACGATGGACATTCTCATCTCCAATTTGCACAAAGATTGAACCACTCTCTGTAAGCAAATCCCGCATAGCAGTAAGGCGATCACGCAGGTAGGTTAGATAGGAGTGAACACCATCCTTCCACGTATCCCGGAAGGCTTTCACTTGTTCCGGTTCCCGCGTAATCTGATCCAGCTTGCCGTCCTTCACATCCCGCGAGCGCGTAGACACCTGCCAGTTTGAATTGAATTTGATCCCATAAGGCGGATCGAAATAGATGCACTGCACTTTGCCGCGCAAGGCTTCGCGTTCGGCAAGACTCGCCATGACTTGCAGGCTGTCGCCGAGGATCATGCGGTTTTGCCAATGCTGGTCGTGTTGATAAAATTCGGTTTTGGCTTCCGGGTCAAGACCGTTGAAATCCTCAAACAGATCAAAGGTGCCGCTGTCATCATCACGCCGTTCCTTGGTCTGGCGTTTCAAATCCTCAATGATGGCTTTCGGGTGGATTTTCTCCTGCACGTAGATCGGCGGCGCCTGCACCACGAGATCGGACCAGTCTTGCGTGTCCTTGCCGCGCCAGACCAGTTGCGCATCGCCCAGTTCAACTTTTTCGCCAGCTTTGAGCGCTTCAATTTGGTCGTCGGTTAGGCGAATACTCGTTCCCTTCCAGACAATCTGCGGATCAAGGTCTGCGTCACGTTCGCGTTTTTCACCCTTGTCAAGCGGGTTGGCACGCTCATACGTCACCGGCTCAAACGGATGTTGCTCCTCCAGCCGCTCTGCCGTGGACTGCAACTCCGCCGTCGGAATATTCCTCCGGCTCGCATTTTCATGTGTCAGGGTTTCAACCTGTTTTGGTGCTTTGGGTTTTCGCGCCATTAGTCGTCCCCCTCACTTTTCTTGTTGTCTACTGCCCGCTCAATCAGTGCTTTCAAATCGTCATCAATCTCAAACACGCTGTCGAACTGATCGAAGGCCCATCGACCATAGGTGCCCAGCGCATTTACGCCCGGCGTCCATTTTTCGGTCATGGCTTCTTTCTTGAGCTTCACCTGCTCATTCTTCATACCTTTGATCTCGATGATGAGATTGAGCGGATCGTCAGGCCCGCGTCCGTCGTCCACCTGCACGATAAAGTCAGGCACATATTCACGCGCCACATCACCGTCCTTGTAGGGCACGGTGAAGCCCAGACCCTGATTTTTGACGTAAGACAAAACCTTGGGATGGTTTTCAGCGACACGGGCAAACTCGGCTTCCCAATCGCTATCGCTGACCACATAGTTCACATGGCATTTGCGAGGATCGGTTTCGCGCACATCCTTGGTGGTTGTGAAACTGACATGCCGCGTTGAGCCTGTTGGGTTGTAGGGGTCGATCACGGCTTTGACTTGGGCTTCGCCGTCGCCAGCACGGACAATAGCGGTGACAATCCGCTCTGTCGCTTGGGCTGCGATCTCGGGATAGAAACTCAACATCCAGGGTTCGGTATCGCCCGGACATTTCAAATAGCCTTCATCAATCCAGCGTCTGCAAATGCCTTTGATCTGTCCAAAGAGATGATATTTGGCTTCCCCATCCTCATCGACAAAGTGGCGGTTAAGCACGTCTTTCGCCAGATTCATGGCGATGGTGCTGGGGCGAAGATTTTGCGCCTCTTTCAGCGAAAGTGTGTGTCCCTCACCAACAATGCCAGACATATCAGTCTGGCTGGCGCCGATCATTTCATGGTCGATCACGTAGGAAGACTCTTCGGTGAAGTCTGCTTTCAAGCGCTCCTCTGGCAGATCAACGCGGTAGCCGACGACACGAGGGAACGAAATTTCCAACGCCTCGCGTTCTTTAATCGCTTTGACATGTGTTGTCTTTTTGGGCGCTTTCGGTGGAGCGACGACTGGTTTTGCGGTGAAGTTGAACGGGATACCGAGAATGTCGGCATATTCACTATCAAAGCGCTCATGTTCATTAAGTTCATAGGAAAGACGACGCAGGCCGCGACCAACCACCTGTTCGCAAAGTAGTTGCGTGCCAAAAGCACGAACGCCCAAAATATGCGTGACCGTATTGGCGTCCCAGCCCTCCGTCAGCATTGAGACGGAAACAACGCAGTGTATCTGCTCTCCCAATCGGCCTTTCTTGCCGACGGTGTTCATCACCTCCCGGAGCAATTCGGAGTCTGAGATTTCACCATGTTCGCCGCGCTGCTTTCGCTCGCGTTTGAATTTGTCGATCTCCGGGGCTGCCATTTCCCGGAAGTTTTCGTCGAGTTCACCGCTTTCAATCTGTTTACTGTCAATTAGCAGTGTGTTCGGTTTGGCGAGCGGCTCGTCATATTGGTCAAAATTACGGAAATGAGGCAGGTTGCCGCGATGTTGGGTGATGGGTTCTCCGTCTTCATTGTCGCGCTGCCATCCAGCAATCCACTCGTAAACCAGTTTGGACGTCGTTGTATTATTGCAAACAACGATAAAAACAGGCGGGGTTTCTATGCCCTCACGCTCCCAAGCGTCAGCAACCTTTTCATAGTGTCCGTATAGAGAGTGAAGTGCTGTTTTTAGTTTATCCGGAATTGAGTTGGGGTCACCGGTCTGGCCGCCGGTTTTTGGCATATCCTTTCCTATGTGATCCCAAAGATTCCTGAAAACAGGCATTTCTGCACCGGGTATGTTATCATCCACGGGAATGCGCGGCAGCTTTACAATTCCGCATTCAATCGCATCCATCAGTGAGAAATCACTGATCGTCCAGGGGAAGAGTGTACCTTCCGCCCAGCCAGATCCGCTCAGGAAAAATGGTGTAGCTGACAGGTCGTAAACCGTGCGAACACCGAGTTTGCGTTTGAACGCCTCGATACCGTTAATCCAGAGCCGGGCAGCTTTGCTGTTTTCAGCCGCCTCTTTGCGTTCATCGCCTGTTAGTTTACCTTCTTCGCTTTCCGGTTTCTCTCTGTAGCAGTGGTGAGCCTCATCGTTAATCACGATGATGTTCTTGATACCCATTAGCTCATCCGCGACGCGGCGAACCATTTGCCCTTCGGTTTCCTGACTCTGGATCGGCTCGTTTCGGCCTTGCAGCAAAGAGCGTGTTGTCTTTTTCGCATCCAACAACTCTCTGAGCTTAAAGGCATGGTAATTGGTAATGACGATCTTCGCCTTAGCGAGATCGGTCAGCATATCGGCCGGAACCAATTCACGGCTTTCATAATAACTATCAGGGTCGCTGGGCTGAAGGACTCGAAGCCGGTCTTTAATTGTAATGCCCGGCGCAACGATCAGGAACCCGCGCGTAAACAGCTTACTGGATGGTGATCTAACGGCATTGATCGTTTGCCATGCGATTAGCATAGCCATTACAGTCGTCTTACCAGCGCCAGTTGCCATTTTAAGCGCGAGCCGCAACAGCTCTGGATTGGCGCCAGCGTTGGCGTTCTCAATGTGATCCCAAATTCGACGTTCGCGGTTTTTATTCTTTACATTGGTTGCGCTTCGACGACTTCGAGCAACCTCCGTCAGCCAGATAATAGTTTCAACAGCCTCAATCTGACAAAAGAATGGGCGAATGCCATGAAATTCATGACTGCGCCAGTGTTGAAGCAAGCGGGCCGTTGCTGGCGTTACTCCCCAATCCTGCGGATTAGAAATCGCGCGCCATTGTTTTAGTTGCGTGCGAATATCATTGATGATGGGTGTCGGGTTATATTCCTGATCTTCAGATGACACCCCGTCATCTACATGCAATTTCAGTTTTTGCTGTTCGTCATCAGCCTTTTTTGATCGACGCTTCTTTGACTTAGGAATTGGTGAAAGGAGTGCGGATGGGCGACGCCCAGCTATCGGCGGCAGATCGGTTGGCTGTCCTTCTCCATCGAGCGCATGATGGCGTGCTGGCTCCTCATAGGGCGAATTGAGAATCGGTTCTTCAAAAAACGAATTACTCATCAACTTTGCCCTGTTTCGCCTTTATCCATTTATCAATTTCATTTCGTTGGAAGCGCCAGCTTCCGCCCACTTTGAACCCTGGCAACTCGCCCTCTGCCGCAAGGCGATAAGCTGTCTTCTCCGCGATCTTGAGGTACTCAGCGACTTCGCGGATCGTCATGATGTCGGTTGTCATGAATCACCCCTGTAAGGTTAGTTGCGAAAATAGAGGAAAATTGGCCAAGCTACAAGTTTGAATTGGTTTTGTTTTAACAATACATCTGTGAATACTTATCCCATGAATAGAAGATATGTATTTTGAAATAATAAGCAGACTGATGGTTTGTGCTTATGAGAGGGAAAAGACTGTTTCCAGTGGTATTGGGAGCAGGGAAATAACCGCAATTACCCAATAATACCCGATTCTTTTTTTGTGGCGCATCGCGGCAAGCCGCGACCGGGCTCTACTCGGTGCGTAAACGCACCTCCCCAAGCCCCGATGAATCGGGTCTTGGCCGTCCGGTGACGATCCTTCCCTCGGCTGCGCCTCGGCTTGCGCGGTTTGCATCGGCTTGAAACAGCGGACGCGCTGACGCGCGACTCTTTTGGAGTTTCCCCAGGCGGTCGGGTGTGGGCGTCAGCCACGCTGGCGCGGGGCGGCCCATGCGCAAGCATCTTGGCTATTCATCCGTATAAGTCGTCAAAAGTCTCCTACCAAGAAACTTGCCCACCGGCAGCAAGCTGCCTTGGCCCTGATGCCCCACGCCTGCGCGGCGTTCCTGCCGCCCACCCCCTCCCGCCGGGGGAAACTGGTGATGGGGGTAGAACAGGAGACGAGACATGGCCA
>CALLUH010000070.1 GCA_938011445.1 uncultured Hyphomonadaceae bacterium | reverse complement strand
GATCATGTCAGAGCTGAGCGCGCGGGTCATACAGCCGATCGTCTCGCCCGTATCTGCGGCGATGATCGCGGCGATACCGGTTACACCGCCATAACGCTCCCAGAGGTGGACGGCCTTGTGGCTGTCTGCCAGCCGGATCGCGTCAGCATAAACCGCCCATTTCTGCTCGTCAGAGGCGCCCCGTCCGGCGAAAGTCATATCGAGATCAATCAATTCGATCTGGCCCTCGGGAAAATCCAGCAGGGCATTGCGCATGGCCGGGTTCAGGATTTGGCAGTTCGGGCACCATTCGGCCGTGAAATTGATAATCTTCAAAACCGGCTCTGCACGCGCGCCCAGTGGGGCTAGGGCAAAGAGTATGATGACCATAAGAGCACGAAGCATGGGTGGGTGTCCTTTCGACAGCTTTCGCTTATTCTAACACGCCCCAGATGAGTCCTAGCTGAACACGCGATTATATATAAAGTCTATCTGGGCGAGGTGGTACTCCATATCGAACAGCGCTTCGAGTTCGCTGTCCGAGAGCCGGGCTTTGACATCCGCATCCTGTTTCAGAAAGTCGAGAAACGCCCCTTCGCCCGCCCATGTCCGCATCGCATTACGCTGGACCAGGCGGTAAGCCTCCTCGCGGCTAACTTCTTTTTCCACAAGCGCGAGCAGGACACGTTGCGAATTGTGCAGCCCGCCCAGCTTGTCCATATTCGCTTGCATATTGTCCGGATAGACCAGCAATTGCTCGATTACGCCTGCCAGCCTGTGTAGCGCAAAATCAAGATGCACCGTCGCGTCCGGCCCGATCCCGCGTTCGACCGAAGAGTGGGAAATATCACGCTCATGCCAAAGGGCGACGTTTTCGAGGGCAGGGGTGACCGACGACCGCACCAGCCTGGCCAATCCGGTCAGGTTTTCGGTCAGCACCGGGTTGCGCTTGTGCGGCATGGCTGATGAGCCTTTCTGTCCGGCCGAGAAAAACTCTTCTGCTTCAAGCACTTCAGTGCGTTGTAAATGGCGCACTTCGGTGGCGAGCCGCTCAATCGACGAGGCGATTACGCCCAATGTCGAGAAGAACATGGCATGACGGTCGCGCGGGATGACTTGTGTTGAAATGGGTTCAGGTGTCAGGCCGAGCGCTTTTGCGACATGGGCTTCAACGCGCGGATCAATATTGGCGAAGGTTCCCACGGCTCCCGAAAGTGCGCAGGTTGCTATCTCATGGCGGGCAAGGACCAGTCGTGCGCGGCAGCGTTTGAACTCGGCATAATATCCGGCCAGTTTCAGCCCGAATGTTACCGGCTCGGCATGAATGCCATGGCTTCGGCCGATTGTCGGGGTCAGCTTGTGTTCCTCAGCTCGGGTTTTGAGCGCAGCCAAAACGCGGTCAAGGCCCGCCAGAAGAAGATCGCTGGCGCGGGCAAGCTGGACAGCGAGACAAGTGTCCAGCACATCAGATGATGTCAGCCCCTTGTGAAGATAGCGCGCTTCGTCGCCGACATGTTCGGCCACATTGGTTAGAAATGCGATGACATCATGCTTGACCTCTCGTTCGATCTCATTGATCCGCTCGACATCGAATTTGGCCCGCGCGCGGACGGCTGCGCTGGTGCCCGTTGGGATCTGTCCAAAACCTTCCATGGCTTCGGCTGCCAGGGTCTCGATTTCCAGCCAGATAGAGAATTTTGATTCTGGTGACCAGATAGCCAGCATTTCGGGTCTGGAATAGCGTTCGATCATGTCCTGATTCCTTGTTTTTCGGTTCTGGGTGCGGGTCTGCCCCGTTTTGGAAGTTGTGGAAAGATCAGGGTTCAAGAAAATTCGAGCGCATGATTGCCTGAAATCATGCGGGTTTGTGAAAATATTCGCAGACTTTGTGCAGTAAATTGCAGGTTATGTCTGGTCTGTAATGTTTGGCTGGGTTAAAACTCTCCTTGGTTGCGTATCGGATCTCTGATGCGCAAACTCTTTAGCACGCAGTTTGTAGTGACCGCGTGTTGATTGTTTAGCCAGTATCTAGTGTTGGATAATCCGGCGCTGATATCCAAGGGGAGAATAAACATGAAGAAGATGCTTCTAGCGTCTGCCGCTGCGACACTGTTTACCGGTGCAGCAATGGCACAACAAGGTGCGGACTATCCACCAAGTGCAGATCCGGGCGAGTGTTTTGCGCGCGTTCTGATTCCGGAAACAACAGAAATTGTTACCGAGCAGGTTGTTGACCGGCCAGAAACGCAGGAAATTATCGTTATTCCTGCGACTTATGAGACCCAAACCGAACAGGTTCTGGTCAAGGAAGAAACGATCACTTACAGTACAATTCCTGCTGTTTATGAAACGGTGACGGAAGTTATCACGGTTGAGCCAGAGCGTACGGAAACAATCGTTATTCCGGCGACTTTTGAAACATATACCGAGCAAGTTCTGGTCCGTCCGGCCTATTCGACATGGAAACCGGGCGCTGGCCTGTTTGGCCGTGGCGCAGCGGGCACTGGCACAGCCAATGTCAATGGCGAGCAAGCCACTGGCGAATTGCTCTGCCGTGTTGAAGTGCCTGCGCAGTATGACACTGTGACACGGACACGGATCGCGACACCGGAAACAACTGATGTGCGCGTGATTCCAGCAGTTACGGAAACCGTGACACGTGAAGTCGTTGCCCAGCCTCCGCAAGTGATCGAGAATGTTGTCCCGGCCGAGTTTGGTACGGTGACCAAGCAGGTTCTCGTGACCCCGGCCAGCGAGCAGGTCAATGTTATTCCGGCAACGTTCAAGACGGTTGAGAAGCGTGTCGTGACCGGCGGTGGTGGCCTTGAATGGCGCGAAGTGCTTTGCGATACGAACACGACATCCGCAAAAGTCAGCGAAATCCAGCGGGCTCTGACCACTGCTGGCTACAGTGCGCCAGATGACGGCCAGTTCGGCCCAGGCACACTGCGCGCCATGGAAGAGTATCAGCGTGCCAACGGACTTCCTGTCGGTTATCTGACGGTATCTACTGTTGAGTCGCTCGGCCTATCGCCTTACTAGGCGTCACTCGAAAGAGTTGGACATGATTGACCCCCCGCATCCCAGGATGTGGGGGGTTTTTCTGTCTGGACATCGCAAGACCATGATCGGCGCGCGTGTCCGATAAGCCGCTACGGCGGGTCTTAGGATTTGCGGCCTAGCGGCGGACACTATTTCGCCAGTATGCGCGGCAGTTTGAATACCACATTCTCATCGGTCACGCGGATTTCCTCGACGAGCGTATTAAACCGCTCTGCGCAGGCGTTGATCAGGCTCTGGACCAGATCTTCGGGCGCGCTCGCACCGGCGGTAATCCCGAGGGTCCGTACATCCTCAAACCAGTTCCAATCAACATCTTCAGCGCTTGCGACCAGTCTTGACGCATTGGCACCGCTGCGCATGGCGACTTCGACCAATCGTTTGGAATTTGACGAGGTTTCTGCGCCGATAACGAGCACCAAATCTGCGCGGTCTGCCATGGTTTTGACGGCATCCTGCCGGTTTGTTGTGGCGTAGCAGATGTCCTCTTTATGGGGCGCTGAGATTGACGGGAACCGCTTTTGCAGCGTGGCGACGATCTCGGCTGTGTCGTCGACGGATAAGGTTGTTTGCGTTACAAAGGCGAGGTTATCGGGGTCTTTCGGGGCAAAGCTTTCCGCGTCCGCTACGGTCTCGACCAGAGTCATTGTGCTGTCTGGCAATTGCCCCATCGTGCCGATCACTTCGGGGTGGCCCTCATGGCCGATAAGAATAATCTCCTGTCCATCCGCATGATGGCGCTGGGCCTCGACATGGACTTTGGAAACGAGCGGGCAGGTCGCATCGACATAGATCATATTGCGTTTTTGCGCTTCAAGCGGCACAGATTTGGGCACGCCATGGGCTGAAAAGATGACTGGCCGATCGGCTGGACAATCAGAAACTTCCTCAACGAAAACAGCGCCTAAGGCTTCGAGCCTCGAAACCACGTGAGCGTTGTGAACAATCTCGTGGCGGACATAAACGGGTGGGCCCCATTTTATTAGCGCCTCCTCGACAATCTGGATGGCGCGATCAACCCCGGCGCAGAATCCGCGCGGGGCGGCCAATAAAATTGTCAATGGGCGATTTTGCGCGGACAAAGCATCAATCTCCTGCGAATGTGGCGTTGCGCCCGAGGCTGGGCGCCGTTAAACCTAGTGGCTACCAGATGGGGTCGGCTCTGCCAAAGGCAATCGACCTGAACCTTAGAAGGACACATCGTCTCATGCGCGTTCCCATTCTCTCCTCCTTGGCGTCTCTGGCTGTGATTGCAGGTTGCTCGTCGATTGGCAGCTCGCTGGATGATCGCCCGAATGCGGGGCCATGTCCAACTGTTGGCTCGCTTTATGAGGCGTCGAGAATTATCGAGTTCGAGGATGAGGCGGAGGGCTTCCGCAACATCACTTATACGGGCGAGATTGTCGATGTGCGCCTTTTTTGCCGCTATGTCGATGATCAGCCTTTGCTGGCGGAGATAGAGCTGGCTTTCGCGTTTGGGCGCGGGCCGAGGGGCGAAGAGCAGGTCCATGATTACACCTATTTCGTCGCTGTGACCCGACGCAATTCGCGCGTTCTGAACCGTGAAAAGTTTACCGTGCGGGCAGATTTCAAAGATGATCCCGTTATCGGCGTAAATGATATTGTTGGGCGTATTGAAATTCCACGCGTTGATGAGAGCATCTCTGGGGCAAACTTTGAAGTGCTTGTCGGGTTCGATCTGACCGATAAACAGCTCCAGTTCAATCTCGATGGCAAACGCTTCCGGCTTGATGCAGGCCAATAAGCCT
>CALLUH010000069.1 GCA_938011445.1 uncultured Hyphomonadaceae bacterium | reverse complement strand
TTACGCTCAAACTTTTCCTTGGCCATGGGGCCCTCCTAAATATTCGGTTTCGGACAATCGGTCTGTTAGAACTTCGCAGACCTTCGCTGCCCGATATTAAGTGGCTGACTTGCCGGTTAAGAAATAATCTTCTGTGCTTCCGCTTTTGGAACTTCTGCATAGTGATCGAACTGCATTGTAAATTGCGCACGGCCCTGAGACATGCCGCGAAGATTGGACACATAACCAAACATATTCACAAGCGGCACAGTGGCATTGATCGCCGTTGCATTACCGCGAGGCTCGGATCCCTGGATCTGGCCACGGCGCGAGTTCAGATCGCCAATGATGTCGCCCATATAGTCTTCAGGGGTCACAACTTCGACTTTCATCACGGGTTCCATCAAACGCGGATCGCCGGTCGCTTTCAACTCGCGGAACGCCGCACGCGCTGCGATTTCAAATGCCAGCACGCTGGAGTCCACATCGTGATAGGCGCCGTCGGTTAGCGTGGCTTTGAAATCGGTCATGGGATAACCGGCCAGAAGCCCATTATCCTTGGCACTGTTAATGCCCTTCTCGACGCCGGGGATGTAATCTTTTGGCACGTTACCGCCAACAACAGTGGATTCGAACTGGAAGCCCGAACCCGGCTCAAGCGGCTCGAATGTCACCTTGATGCGAGCAAACTGGCCCGAACCACCGGATTGTTTCTTGTGGGTGTAATCAATATCGGCCGCCTTGCCGAGGGCCTCGCGATAAGCCACTTGCGGCTGGCCGATATTCGCTTCGACTTTGAATTCGCGCTTGAGGCGGTCAACCAGAATGTCGAGGTGAAGCTCGCCCATGCCGCGCATAATGGTCTGGCCGGACTCAATGTCTGTCTCGACCTGAAAGCTTGGATCTTCGGCGGCAAGACGTTGCAGACCGACGGACATTTTCTCCTGGTCGGCTTTCGTCTTCGGCTCGACGGCAATCTCGATCACCGGCGCAGGGAAGTTCATCGTTTCGAGAACAACTGGCGCAGCCTTGTCGGACAAAGTGTCCCCTGTCGTGGTCTGCTTGAGACCGGCAATCGCGATAATGTCGCCCGCATAGGCCTCGTCAATATCGTCATGATCGTTCGAGTGCATGACCATCATGCGACCAACGCGCTCGGACTTGCCTTTGGTGGCGTTCAGAACGGACCCGCCCTTGGTTAGCATGCCCGAATAGACGCGGACAAAGGTTAGCGAGCCGAAATATTTGTCATTCCAGATTTTGAAAGCGAGGCCGGAGAAGGGCTCGTCATCAGAGGCTGTGCGCGAAATATCGCGTGTCTCGGTTTCGTCGCCCGGTTTGAAGCCCATATAAGCGGGTACATCGAGCGGGCTTGGCAGGAAATCCACCACAGCGTTGAGCATGGGCTGGACACCCTTGTTCTTGAACGCCGAGCCACAGAGAACGGGAACGAAATCCATGGCCAGCGTGCCCTTGCGAAGGAGCTTGATGAGGGTCTCATTGTCTGGCTCAGTGCCTTCGAGATAGGCTTCCATCGCCGCATCATCCTGCTCGACGGCAATTTCGATCAGCGTGGCGCGCATTTCGGCGCACTTGTCTTTTAGCTCGTCGCGAATTTCGCGCAGTTCCCAAGTCGCGCCAAGGTCTTCACCGGCCCAGACCCATTCCTGCATGGTGATGAGATCGACATGGCCCTCAAGCGCGGTCTCTGAGCCAATCGGGCACTGGATCGGCGCAGGCACAGCGCCCGTCCGGTCGGCAATCATTTCGACGCAATTGAAAAAATCAGCTCCGATTTTGTCCATCTTGTTGACGAAGACAATGCGCGGGACTTTATAGCGGTCAGCCTGACGCCAAACGGTTTCGGTTTGCGGCTCTACGCCAGCGTTTGCGTCGAGCACGCAGACGGCGCCATCCAGCACAGCCAGAGAGCGCTCAACCTCGATGGTGAAATCCACGTGTCCGGGTGTGTCGATAATGTTGAAGCGGAATTTGTCGGTCTGGGCGGTCTCGCCGTCTTCGGTGCGTTCCCAGAACGTGGTCGTGGCCGCCGAGGTGATCGTAATGCCCCGCTCCTGCTCTTGCTCCATATGGTCCATGGTCGCCGCGCCATCATGGACTTCGCCGATTTTGTGGGACTTGCCGGTATAATAAAGAATGCGCTCAGTGGTGGTCGTCTTACCGGCATCAATGTGGGCCATGATGCCGAAATTACGATAGCGTTCCAACGGATATTCGCGAGCCATGGGACTTACCTTCGTTTTGGAAAATCAGAAAAGTGGGAGCGCGGCGGCTACCAGCGATAGTGAGAGAAAGCGCGGTTGGCTTCGGCCATTTTGTGCGTGTCTTCGCGCTTTTTGACGGCGGTGCCGCGCCCTTGGCTGGCGTCCATCAGTTCGCCGGCAAGACGCTCACGCATCGTGTTTTCATTGCGCGACTTGGCCGCAGCCGCAAGCCAACGAATGGCGAGCGCCTGACGCCGCTCGGGGCGCACCTCGACGGGAACCTGATATGTCGCCCCACCAACCCGACGCGAGCGCACCTCAACGGACGGCGCAATCGCTTCGAGCGCATCTTTGAAAACATCAACTGGGTCGCGCTTGGCGCGGTCTTCGACCAGATCAAGCGCACCATACACGATACGTTCGGCTGTGGACTTTTTCCCGTCCTGCATAATCTGGTTCATGAACTTTGAGAGAACCACATCCTTGAATTTCGGATCTGGCAAAACCTGGCGTTTTTCTGCGCGGTGGCGACGTGACATAGTTTCTTCTCTCTATTTCGGACGTTTGACGCCGTAGTGCGAACGGCGTTGCTTGCGGTCTTTGACGCCTTGGGTATCAAGCACACCGCGTAGAATATGGTAACGCACGCCGGGGAGATCTTTGACCCGTCCGCCGCGAATGAGCACAACCGAGTGCTCTTGCAGATTGTGCCCTTCGCCGGGGATATAGCTCACAACCTCATAGCCGGACGTCAGACGGACCTTAGCCACTTTGCGGAGCGCCGAGTTCGGCTTCTTCGGCGTGGTGGTGTAGACGCGGGTGCAGACGCCGCGACGCTGTGGACAGGCCTTCAGCGCGGGGACTTTGTTGCGCGACGGCTTTGGCTGGCGCGGCTTGCGGATAAGCTGGTTAATCGTCGGCATCGACGGGTCTTTCGTTTCTACAGGCCCCGAGGATGAGCCTTATCTTCAAATAATAGTGCCGAGATGACCTGTCTTGGCCTCCCAGCATAAGCGAACTATTGATAGTTTGCGCATGACCGAAATCATGCTCGTCGCGCGTATTAGTCCGCCTATGGGCTCCGCGTCAAGGGTGATTGCGAACTATCGCGGTCCGGAATGCACAAAAACGGGCATTCACCTGTTTATCGAACCCATGCTTGCAACCGTTCGCAGGGGCGAAACCAGCAAACCATCATAGCCGTAAATCGCGCCAGACATGGAAAAGCGCCTCCCCTTTTGGATCAGGAGAGGCGCTCTTTATTTGTCGGCGATTTGCGGCGGGCTATTCAGCAGCGTCAGGTGCTTCAGGCGCTGGCGCAGGCAGGGCTGCGGTGGCGGCAGCTTCCGCCGCTGCGGCCGCTTTCGCCCGTGCATTACGCAACCTCGTATCGCGATCGGACGCAATCTTCTTGTAGCGCCGCATCGAGCCGCCGGTACCAGCAGGGATGAGCCGGCCTACAATAACGTTTTCCTTCAAGCCTTCGAGCGTATCGACTTTGCCTTGCAAGGACGCTTCGGTCAGAACCCTCGTGGTCTCCTGGAAAGACGCTGCGGAGATAAAGCTGCGGGTCTGCAAGCTGGCCTTGGTGATGCCGAGCAAGACAGGAGTACCGGCCGCTTCCTGTTTCTTGCGGCGGCGCACAGCGGCGTTGGCCGTATCAAATTCGAGCACATCGACCTGCTCGCCTTTGAGCAGATTGGTGTCGCCCGCATCGGTCACTTCGACCTTTTGCAGCATCTGGCGAACGATTACCTCGATATGCTTGTCATTGATCGGCACGCCTTGGAGGCGATAGACTTTCTGGATTTCCTCAACAAGGTAATCGGCCAGAGCCTCGACACCCAGAATAGCGAGAATATCTTGTGGAGCGGGATTACCCTCCATCAGATAGTCACCCTTCTTGATCATGTCGCCATCCTGAACGGCCAAATGCTTGGTCTTGGGGACGAGATAATCAATCGGCTCTGCGCCCTCGCCTTCGGGAAGGATCGAGACACGGCGCTTGTTCTTATAGTCGCGGCCATAGACGACCTTGCCGTCAGCCTCGGCGATGATTGCGTGATCCTTCGGACGACGCGCTTCAAACAATTCGGCCACGCGCGGCAGACCACCGGTAATGTCGCGGGTTTTCGAGCCGCCCGTCGTGATTCTCGCCAGCGTATCACCAGGTGCAATCGTGTCGCCATCCTGAATGGACAAGATCGCGCCGACAGAGAGAAGATATTGCGCTTCGCCGCCATTGGCGGTTTTCACCGGCTCGCCCTTCTTATCGACGATCAGAACCATCGGCTTGACCTCTGCGCCCTTGGACGCGGTGCGCCAGTCAATCAGGACGCGTGAGGAAATGCCCGTCGCCTCATCGATCTCTTCGCGCGAGGTGACGCCATCAATCACGTCCACAAGTTTCGCAAAGCCTGCAACTTCGGAGATGATCGGCTGGGCGAACGGATCCCAATCCGCCAGCTTGTCGCCGGGGCTGACTTTGTCGCCATCCTTATAGTAGAGCAGCGTGCCATAAGTCGGTTTGAAGGTCTGGCGGATGCGGTCATCGCTATCGACAACCGAAACCTCCATGTGACGGCCGACAACCACGTGCGGCTTGTCTTTGCGGGTGACGAGCGAGGCATCGGTGTAGCGAAGCTTGCCTTCGAAGTTACACTCGACCTGGGACTGGTCAGCAACTTGCGCCACGCCGCCAATGTGGAAGGTCCGCATGGTAAGCTGTGTGCCCGGCTCGCCAATAGACTGGGCCGCGATAACGCCAACCGCTTCGCCCATATTCACTTGCGTACCGCGCGCCAGATCGCGGCCATAACAGGCGCCGCAAATCCCGTTAACGGTTTCGCATGTCAGGGCCGAGCGGACTTTGATCTGGTCAATCTTGGCCTCTTCAAGCGTTGCTGCCATGGCTTCATCGACATATGTGCCAGCGGGGATGACAACTTCATCCGTTCCCGGACGGTTTGCATCCATCGCCACAGTCCGGCCAAGCACGCGCTCGCCGAGCGAGACAACCACATCCGCGCCATCCATGACGGGGCTGAGCGTAATGCCCTTATCGGTACCGCAATCGGTTTCGTTGACGATGCAATCTTGCGCCACATCAACGAGGCGACGAGTGAGATAGCCCGAATTTGCCGTTTTCAGAGCGGTGTCGGCAAGGCCCTTACGTGCGCCGTGGGTCGAGTTGAAATATTCAAGAACCGTCAGGCCCTCTTTGAAGTTTGACACAATCGGCGTTTCGATGATTTCGCCAGATGGCTTGGCCATAAGACCACGCATACCGGCAAGCTGTTTCATCTGGTTTTTCGAGCCGCGCGCACCGGAATGGGACATCATGAAGACCGAGTTTGTTTCTTCAAGCCGTCCGGTGTCTTCATTGACATGGGCTTCACCCGCAGCCGCCATCATGGCGTCGGCCACTTTGTCGGTACACTGGGACCATGCATCAACAACTTTGTTATATTTCTCCTTGCGGGTAATCAGACCGTCTGCATACTGACGTTCATATTCGGAGACGAGCTGGCGGGTCGCTTCGACCTGCTTATATTTCTCCTCTGGGATAACCATGTCATCCTTACCAAAGGAGATGCCAGCCTTACACGCTTCGGTAAAGCCAAGGCCCATAATCTGGTCACAGAAGATCACGGTCGCCTTCTGGCCGCAAATCCGGTAAACCTCGTCGATCAGGTGCGCGATGGCTTTCTTGGTGATAAGCTGGTTTGCCAGCGACACTGGAACACCAGCATTGCGCGGCAAGACATTGGCAATCATCAAACGGCCGGGCGTCGTGTCGATAATATCAATGACAGGCTTGCCTTTTTCATCGACGGTTTCATAGCGCGCTTTGACTTTCGCATGCAGGGTCACCGCCTTGGTGTGCAGTGCATGCTCAAGCTCGGCCGCATCAGAGATCAGCATGCCCTCACCCGGCTCACCATCTTTCTCGATCGAGAGATAATAAAGACCAAGCACAATGTCCTGCGAGGGGACAATAATTGGCTTGCCATTGGCGGGCGATAAGATGTTGTTGGTAGACATCATCAAGACGCGGGCTTCAAGCTGGGCTTCAAGGCTAAGCGGAACGTGGACGGCCATCTGGTCGCCATCAAAGTCGGCATTGAACGCAGCACATACGAGCGGGTGTAGCTGGATGGCTTTGCCTTCAATGAGCTTGGGCTCGAACGCCTGAATGCCAAGCCTGTGCAAAGTCGGCGCGCGGTTGAGCATGACAGGGTGTTCGCGGATGACCTCTTCGAGAATATCCCAGACCTCCGGACGCTCCTTCTCGACGAGTTTTTTGGCGGCCTTGACGGTGCCCGCAAGCCCTTTCGCATCGAGACGCGAATAGATGAAAGGCTTGAACAGTTCGAGCGCCATTTTCTTCGGCAGGCCACATTCGTGTAGCTTCATATTCGGGCCAACCACGATGACCGAGCGGCCAGAATAGTCAACGCGCTTACCAAGCAGATTCTGGCGGAAGCGACCCTGCTTGCCTTTGAGCATGTCAGAGAGGGATTTAAGCGGACGCTTATTGGTGCCGGTGATGACGCGGCCACGACGGCCATTGTCAAACAGGGCGTCCACAGACTCTTGCAGCATCCGCTTCTCATTGCGGATGATGATGTCAGGCGCGCGCAGCTCCATCAGGCGCTTGAGGCGATTGTTCCGGTTGATGACGCGGCGATAGAGATCATTCAGATCAGAGGTCGCAAACCGGCCACCATCGAGCGGGACAAGCGGACGAAGATCCGGTGGGATAACCGGAACAATGGTCATGATCATCCATTCGGGCTTGGCACCCGATGCGAGGAACGCCTCAACGATTTTGAGCCGCTTGGCCGCTTTTTTGAGCTTCAGCTCGGAGGTCGCCTCTTTCACGTCGATGCGCAGTTGGACAGCGTCTGACTCAAGGTCCATATTGCGCAAGATTTCGCGGATGGCCTCGGCCCCGATCATGGCGGTGAACGCGTCTTCGCCGTGGGCGTCCTGGGCGTCCATATATTCTTCTTCGGTAAGAAGCTGTTTTGGCTCAAGCTCGGTCAGGCCCGGCTCGATGACGACATAGCTTTCAAAATAGAGCACGCGCTCGACATCTTTGAGCGCCATGTCGAGCAGAGCGGAGATTCTGGACGGCAGCGATTTGAGGAACCAGATATGGGCAACAGGTGCGGCCAGATCAATATGGCCCATGCGCTCGCGCCGGACGCGCGCCAGCGTGACCTCGACACCGCATTTCTCGCAGGTAATACCGCGATATTTGATGCGTTTGTATTTCCCGCAAAGGCACTCATAATCTTTGACGGGGCCAAAAATGCGTGCACAGAACAGGCCGTCACGTTCGGGCTTGAAGGTCCGGTAATTGATGGTTTCAGGCTTTTTGATCTCGCCTGAGGACCAGCTGCGGATTTTTTCCGGGCTGGCGATTGAGATTTTAATCGCCTCAAAGCTTGGAGCCGGGGCGTTGGGATTGAAAATATTTGTTACATCTTGGCGCATGATGTCCGCTCCTTCTGGGTGCGGTTGTGGCCGGATTTTGAGCCCCGGCCGGGATTAGAGATCAATAAATGCTCAGGTTTCAGCCAATTTGGCCAGCCCCTCGCGCTTAATCGAGTTTTTCTTCTTCAATCAGTTCTACATTCAAACCGAGCGATCGCATCTCTTTGATAAGCACGTTGAAACTTTCCGGCACACCGGCTTCAAACGTGTCATCACCGCGAACGATTGCTTCATAGACTTTGGCACGGCCCGCAGTGTCATCCGATTTCACGGTCAACATTTCCTGCAAAGTGTAGGCTGCGCCATAGGCTTCAAGGGCCCAGACTTCCATCTCCCCGAAGCGCTGGCCACCAAATTGGGCCTTACCGCCGAGCGGCTGCTGGGTGACAAGCGAGTATGGCCCCGTCGAGCGCGCATGGATCTTTTCATCCACGAGGTGGTGCAGTTTCAGGAGATATTTATAGCCAACGGTGACAGGGCGATTGAATGCCTCACCCGTGCGGCCATCATAGAGCGTCACCTGACCTGATCCGTGCAATCCGGCCCGTTCGAGCATGGTCACGATGTCCGGTTCGCGGGCACCATCAAAGACGGGGGTTGCAATCGGCACACCATTGGTCAGATTACCGGCAAGCTCAACAATGTCCTCGTCAGCATCGGGCAGCGTAATGCCTTCCGCCTTGCCGCCATAGACCTTATCGAGCGTCTTACGCAAGGCGTCGGCATCATTGTCCTGATGCCATTGCTCAAGGGCATTGCCGACAAGTTTGCCAAGGCCCGCGGAGGCCCAGCCCATATGGGTTTCGAGGATTTGCCCGACATTCATTCGCGACGGCACGCCGAGCGGATTGAGCACAATGTCAACCGCCGTGCCATCTTCGAGAAACGGCATATCTTCGACAGGGTTGATCTTGGAGATCACACCTTTATTGCCGTGACGGCCAGCCATTTTGTCTCCGGGCTGAAGCTTGCGCTTTACCGCAAGGAAGACTTTGACGACTTTCATCACGCCCGGCGGCAGATCATCCCCGCGCTGGACTTTATCAACCTTGTCATTGAAGCGGGCTTCAAGATCACCGATCGCAGCATCGAATTGCTCACGCAGCGCGTCAAACTCGGTCTGGGCCTTCTCGTTTTTCAGGGCAATTTGCCAGAGCTGGTTTGGCGGAACAGCTTCAAGGTCTGCGATTTTCAGCTTGCCCGGCTCAATGCCGCGCGGGCCGGTCGCCGCTTCTTTGCCAATGAGCAAGTCCTTGAGGCGCGAATAAGTGTTGCGCTCAAGGATGGATTGCTCGTCTTCTTTATCTTCTTGGAGCTGCTCGATTTGCTCGCGCTCGATTTGCAAGGCGCGGGCGTCCTTGTCGATGCCGTGGCGATTGAACACACGAACCTCGACGACCGTACCGGCGTCACCCGGCGGCACGCGCAGGGAGGTATCGCGAACATCGGAGGCTTTCTCGCCAAAAATCGCACGCAGGAGCTTTTCTTCCGGCGTCATCGGGCTTTCGCCTTTTGGCGTCACTTTGCCAACGAGAATATCACCGGCTTTGACCTCGGCGCCAACGGCAACAATGCCCGCCTCGTCAAGATTACGCAGTGCTTCTTCACCCACATTCGGGATGTCGCGTGTGATCTCTTCAGGACCAAGCTTGGTGTCGCGCGCTGCGATTTCGAACTCTTCCAAATGGATCGAGGTGAACACATCGTCTGTGACAATGCGTTCGGAGATCAGGATGGAATCCTCGAAATTATAGCCATTCCACGGCATGAATGCCACGAGGACATTCCGGCCAAGCGCCAGTTCGCCAAGATCAGTAGACGGGCCATCGGCGATGATGTCGCTCTTGGCCACTTTGTCGCCGACCTGAACGATCGGGCGCTGATTGATGCACGAGTTCTGGTTTGACCGTTTGAATTTGGACAAGCGGTAAATATCAACCCCCGAGCGGCCAACATCGGCATCCTCCGTGGCGCGAACCACGATGCGGGTCGCGTCAACCTGTTCGACAACCCCTGCCCGTTTGGCCACAACGGCCGCGCGGCTATCGCGAGCGACAACCGCTTCCATGCCCGTGCCGACAAGCGGCGCTTCGGAATGGACGAGCGGGACGGCCTGGCGTTGCATGTTCGAGCCCATCAGCGCGCGGTTCGCATCATCATTTTCGAGGAACGGGATGAGAGACGCGGCAACGGAGATCACCTGTTTGGGCGAAACGTCCATATATTGGACCTCTTCGCGCGGCACCAAGGTTGCCTCACCCTGAATACGGGCATTGACGAACTCATTGGCGAGCATGCCCTTATCGTCTACCGAAGAGTTCGCTTGCGCAATCGCATAGCGGGTCTCTTCCATGGCGGAGAGATAGACCACTTCGTCTTTCTGCTTGCCATTTTCGACTTTGCGATACGGGCTTTCGATGAAGCCATATTTGTTGATGCGGGCATGGGTGGCGAGCGAATTGATCAGGCCGATATTCGGGCCTTCAGGCGTTTCGATCGGGCAGATCCGGCCATAATGGGTCGGGTGCACATCGCGCACTTCAAAGCCAGCGCGTTCGCGGGTCAGACCGCCTGGCCCCAGCGCGGAGAGACGCCGCTTATGGGTAATCTCGGACAAAGGATTGGTCTGGTCCATGAATTGCGAGAGTTGCGAGGAGCCAAAGAACTCGCGTACTGCGGCCACAACAGGCTTCGCATTGATCAGATCGTGCGGCATCACTGTGTCGATATCAACCGATGACATGCGCTCCTTGATCGCCCGCTCCATGCGGACAAGGCCGATGCGGTAATTATTCTCCATCAATTCGCCAACAGAGCGCACGCGGCGATTGCCGAGATTGTCGATGTCATCGACTTCGCCCTTGCCGTCCTTGAGGTCAAGAATGACCTTCATGACGGAGAGAATGTCTTCCTTGCGCAGCGTGCGGTGCGTGTCTTCAGCCGCTTCAAACTCGTCAATTGCCACACCAAGGCGCATATTCATTTTCACGCGGCCAACCGCAGAGAGATCATAGCGCTCGCTGTCAAAGAAAAGTTGGTTGAACAGCGCGTCAGCGGCTTCCTGGGTTGGCGGCTCGCCCGGACGCATGACGCGGTAAATGTCAGACAGGGCCTCAAACCGGGTTTCGTTCTTGTCGGCAAACAGCGTGTTGCGCAGCCATGGGCCACGGCCCGTGCTTTCAATGTCGAGCAGCTCGATGGCCTCGACGCCCGCGTCGCGCAGTTCAGCGATCAGTTCTTCGTTCAATTCATCTGTGGCTTCGGCGTAGATCTCGCCGGTTTCCATATTGACGACATCGCGGGCGAGGAATTTACCCTCCAGCGCAACCGATGGCAGCAGAATTTCATCGGTTTTGCCTTCGGCGATTTTGCGCGCGCCCAGCACGGTGATTTTCTTACCCGCTTCGGCGACGGTCTTGTTGGTCTTTGCGTCAACAATATCAAATTCAGGCTTGGAGCCTTTCCATGCGTTCTGGCGGAAGCCTGCGATCCAGCCCTTCTTGTCGAGCCGGTAAATCGAGCGCTCATAGAAGGCGTCTAGAATATCATCCGTACCGTAGCCAAGCGCATAGAGCAGCGTGGTCGCGGGCAGCTTGCGCTTACGGTCGATCCGGACATTGAGGATGTCTTTGGCATCAAACTCGAAATCGAGCCATGAGCCGCGATAAGGGATGATCCGGGCTGCAAAGAGCAGCTT
>CALLUH010000068.1 GCA_938011445.1 uncultured Hyphomonadaceae bacterium | reverse complement strand
ACGCCATAGGTGCTGTCGGGTTTGCCGCAGACGGTCTGGCCGTCAATCTGCGAACAGACATCCGGATTGAGCGTCGCCATATCCAGTGTCCCCTGCTGGGCGAGATAAAGCGCAGCAATGCCGGGGATGACCACAATGAGCGGGATGAGGAACTTCAACAGCGCCGCAAAAGCGAGACCTTTCTGCGCTTCTTGCAGGCTCTCGGCCCCGAGCGCACGCTGGATGATGTATTGATTAAACCCCCAATAGCTGAAATGCAGCACCCAAAGCCCGCCAAGCAGGGTCCAGATGCCGGGCAGATTGCCATAGCCATCATTGTCCCGCTCGAAGATCATTTCAAAATGCCCGGGAAGCTCCCCCATCAATACGGATAAACCGCCCACAGGGCCGCTTGCGCCACCGACAATGCCAAGCACAATCCACGTAATCGCCAGCCCGCCAAGAATCAGGATGACGACTTGGATAATGTCCGTCAGCGCAACCGCTTTCAGCCCGCCATAAAGCGAATATAGCAAGGCAAAAACGGCCAGCATGAACATGCCGGCAAACAGGCCGATGCCGGTGACCGCCTGTATCGCCAGAGCACCCCCGAAGAGAACTGTTGTCAGATTGACCGCCGTGTAAAGGAAGATCCAGAACACCGCCATAATGGTTTTGACACTGGCGCCGAACCGAGTCTCCAAAAACTGCGGCATAGTGTAGATGCCGCGCTTGAGGAAGATCGGGAGGAAAAACGCTGCGACCACCAGAAGCACGATCGCCGCCTGCCACTCATAAGCTGCAATCGCCAACCCGACGACAAAGCCTTGTCCTGATTGGCCAATTATCTGCTCGGCCGAGATATTCGCCGCAATCAGCGAGGCGCCGATCGCCCACCAAGGCAAAGCTTTCCCCGCGAGGAAATAATCCTCGGTGTTTTTTGTCTCACCGGCCGGTTCGCGCGATACCCAGAGCGCTATTCCCAGCAATCCCATTGCGTAGATCGCCAAGACGATCAGATCAATTGCACCAAGCCCCATTTATTCACTCCCATCAAGCCGCACAGGCTGCTCGCCTCTATGTCCGCCCTCCGGCCACACGGTCCTATTATCACATATGATTTTGACAACGGTGTCAAATATTGTTTCCCATCTTACCGCTCTCAATACAAGATTAATCCGAACCGGATGTGTGAAGCATTGCGGTGGATTCGCGGATAATCATCTTGTGCTTCAGGATTGTCGGCGGAACCATTTGGGGTGTAGGTTTGCCCACAGTCTCAATTAGTTTGAGGGCCGCAACCTCGCCAAACTGCTGCAAGGGTTGGCGCACAGTTGTCAAAGTCGGCCACATATTCTCGGCAATCTCGGAATCGTCGAAGCCCACAATAGACAGATTTTCAGGCACTTTGACGCCCCTACGATTGGCAACCATCATAACGCCGGCCGCCATATCATCATTAGACGCAAAGATCGCCGTAAGGGGCGGGTCCAGTTCCAATAATTTTTCCGCAGCGCGCGCGCCCGAGCGAAAGTCAAACTCCCCTTTGCAGACATAATCGGGGTTCGTTTGCAAGCCGTTCTCAAGCAGCGCTGCCTTATAGCCCTGAAAGCGTTGCTCCGTCACACTCTGGTTTTCAAGGCCGCGTACAAAACCGATCCGCTTATGGCCAAGCTCAACAAGATGGCTTGTCACCTCGAAAGCGGCCTTGCGTTCATTTATACCGATATGAATGTGCCCCTCCGGCTCAAGCGAGGGGCCAATGCGGGCCACATGTATCGAGAGCTCTTCAAAGGCCTGAATGACGTGAGGGTCATCAGCGAAAGGGGCAACAAGAATGACGCCATCAGGAATAGAATGGGCCGTGAGCGCCTGCAACTCGTCTTTGATCTGGGCGGCGGATTTGCCTTCCACTGTATCCATGAGAGATATCGTCAATTGATAGCCTCTCTGCTGGCAGGCAATTACCGCACCGAACTGGATGGCATTGACATAATTGCTCAGGTCCGAATGGCACAACATATTGATGGAATAGGAGCGGCTACCGCGTAAACTGCGGGCTGATTTACTTGGCACATAGCCGAGGCTCGCGACCGCTTCCTGAACACGTGTTCTGAGCGCGTGTTGGACATGGGGTTCATTATTCAAGACCCGCGAAACGGTTTTGATTGATACGCCAGCCAATGCCGCTACATCTTTCATTTTGGGCTGCTTTGACGGCATATCTTTTCCTCTGTTCCCCACCGAGGATTACGCTGACAATTCGTCAACAATCCGAGCATGTATGTAGCGATCAAGAGGAAGCCTCATGATGGCAATTGAAGACAAGATTAACAGGACCGCAGGTGTAATAGCAAGAAAATAGCCAAGGTGGATGGCTATGTTTGGCGGTTGCTTGTCGAGGTCGGAATCATAGCCGATAAGTGTCAGGACAAGCCCCACCGAGACCCCCATGATAACTCCGGAAAACTTCTGCACGAATAGAATGAGGCCAAACACCGCGCCCTCTGCACGTTCGCCATAAGCGTGCTGACCAAATTCAACAGCGTCGGGGATAAATGACCAGAGCAGAACGGAAAATGCGCTGAAGCTGACGCCAAAGAGAACAAGCTGGAGGGGGATTCCCGCAATCACCCATGGGCCAAAAAGAACCAGCCACGCGCCGAATATCCCTGCCAGAAGCGCACCGATCTGCCAGGTTCGTTTTCGCCCGATGATATGGGAAATATAGGTCCAGAACGGAACGGCAAAAAGCGTCAGAACGGCAAGGGCTGTCATCACCACTTCTTTGGCGGCGAATGAGCCACTATTGGCCTCAATGAAAAAGGCGAGCGGGATATTGAAACTCACAACAGCAGCAGATTGTAGCAGAATGGCGACCAGCAGAACGCGCAAGGCGGAATTACCTTTGAACGCGGTGACAAAGCTGCGCAGATTCTGGTCTGTAACTTTGCCGGGGGGGATCTTCTCATTGGTGGCAAAGAAACAGAGCGTCAGAGCTAACATGGCCAGAGCCGACCCGATAATGGCGGTTAGGAAAAACCCTGTTGGCGAGTCTTCATTGCCGCCGCCAAAATATCGGCTGAGCGGGAACCAGCCGCCTGAAATGACAAGTAGGCCCAGAAAGGCAAACATCATGCGGATAGCTGATAATTCAGTTCTTGTGCGGCTATCAAAGGACAGCCTCGACGACATCGCCGAATAAGGGACCGCAACCAGCGTATACGCCCCGCGAAACAGCATATGGACAAGGCACAGATGCACCACAAGCCAAGGTCCCTCAAACGGAGGACACCAGAATAGCAGGCAGAATGCAAGGCTAAGCCCCAAGCCGCCATATAGCAGAAAAGGCCTGTAGGCACCGTGGCGTGAGCGGTTGCGTGCCGCATAAATTGCAATGATCGGGTCTGATACAGCATCCCATAGAACACCGACAGAATAGATGAAACCTGCCACATAGGGCTGCACGCCGACAACTTCGGCATACCAATAGACCAGGATTAGCGAGAGGCTGTTCCAATAGATGTTCAAGCCAAAGTCACCAACACCATAGCCGGCAAGGAACTTCAGATTTGGTCTTCCGATTGGCTTGTCCATTGATGTTGCCTCCCCGCCCGAAGCCAAAGATAGTCACATGCGCCCAAAAAACCTAGCTCCAGGCGCACCCGCGGACTTTCGTGCGCAGTTTGATCAAGCGGTCATGAGCGGTCACAAATAATGTGCGCCCGTCTTCGCCAAAGGCGCAATTGGCTGAAGCGCTGGAAGGATTGATGCGACCGAGTGGCTTGCCTTCTGATGTCAGGATAAATACGCCGCCCGGACCGGTGGCAAAGATGTGTCCGGTTTCGGCCAATGCCATACCGTCGGGCAGGCCGAGCTTACCGTCCATAAATGTGCTGGCATCAAACCATACTTCATCAACGGAGCTGTCGTGCAAGCCGATCCGGCGTATCAGGGGCGCTGAAGGGTCAGACTGACTGATGAGGAGAAAGTTTTCATCGCCAGAAAGGGCAATCCCGTTCGGAAACGTCATATCTTCGACGAGCCGGATAATTTCGCCGTTCGGAGCCAGACGATAAACACCATTGGCTGTCTGTTTTTTCAAAGGCGATGCATCAAGCCCTTCGAGCCCATAGGGCGGATCGGTAAAGTAGATCATTCCATCCGAGGCTTGTATGACATCGTTCGGGCTATTGAAGGGTTGGCCTTCATACTTGTCTGCCAGCGTTTCGCGTTTTTGCGTTTCGAGATCGAGCGCTTCAATGGCCCGTCGCCCATGATTGCAAACCAGCAGGCGGCCATCATGCGCCATGAGCAATCCGTTCGCGCCCGGTTCGCGAAACCCTGCGGTCTCATCAGCAGGAATGCCTGACGGGTCGAGCAGGACACTGACACCGCCGCCCTGCTTCCAGATATAGGCCTTGTTCTGCGGTACATCGGTAAAATAGAGCTGTTGCCGAGACACATCCCATGCCGGCCCCTCCGACCAGGTATAGCCTTCAGCAAGAACCTCAAAAGATTGCTCCGGGTCAATAATCTCGCCAAGCGCTGGATTGAAAACCTCTATGACCGGCGCAGACTGGATGCCGTTCACCGGCGCGCAAGCGCTGATTGCCGATAGGGCGACGCCGCCGACTAAAACGTCTCTTCTGGAAAAACTCATTATATGCGTGCTTGCTCGCTAGTTTGGCGAGCCAGAAGATCGTGAATTGACAATGTTGTCAATTGCAAGTGCGCAGAGGGTCCATATTGGGCAGAATAACAGCCGAACGGAGATGACGGTCAGACCTGGTTTCCGCATTGATATTCCGGCCGCTTTACGTTTTAGCGTCGCCTCCAATTTCCAGCCTTTAAGGCTTTGGGGAAACCGGTGCATAGGCCCAAATCGATCTCTGTAATCTTGCCATGGCGCACAATAATATTTCCTTGTCCGCTTATAGGTTTGATGGCGAAGCCTTACCGCAAAGGTAAGCAATTTAGAATTTGATCGCACCGCTTTGGTCACGTATCGTTGGGAAGGCGGGTTAAGCTGAGAGGGTTTGCGCGCGAAATCCAACACAATAAGAAAATCGAACGAAGGTTTTTATGAAGAGATTATTCTGCTCGAGCGCTTCAACGCTCGCCGTCAGCATGCTGCTTGCAGCGCTGCCTGCTTCGGCACAGGAAACTGTTGCTGTGCCAGATGAGACGGAGGCGCGCACGCTCGACCGCGTTGTCGTCACCGGCTCGCTGATCCGTCGGCAGTCGCAGGCTGATCTCGCCTCGCCACTGGACACGGTGACCAATGTTGATCTTGAGAATATTGGCGCACAGAATCTGGCCGATCTCACCCAGACGCTAACCATCAATACGGGTGCGCAGAATAATCCCGATGCGTTTACCCAAGGCGGCACCACGGGCACCTCGAACATCAATCTGCGCGGGCTTGGCGTTGGTTCGACTTTGGTTTTGCTGAATGGACGGCGGCAAACACTCTCAGCTGCGCCAACAAATGACGGCATCAACTTTGTCGATACCGCTTCGCTCGTGCCGTTGATCGCGGTTCAGCGGGTTGAAATTCTCAAAGACGGTGCTTCGACGCTTTATGGCTCTGACGCTGTGGCGGGTGTCGCAAACTTCATCACGCGTGAAGACTATGACGGGCTGCTGGTATCTGGCGATTATTCAAACCATTTGAGCCAGGGCGAATATGAAGAGTTCAACATTCAGGGACTTTTCGGTAAAACCTTTGGGGATCTCTCCTTGCTCGCCGCTGTTAGCTATCTTGACCGCAGTGCGCTGACCACAACGGAGCGACGGCTATCGCGCACACCGAACATCGTAAACGGTGTTACATTACAGCCGGGCGACGATACGTCCAATCTTGGTAATCCAGGGGCTTTCTTCGGCGTACCCGGTTTCCCGGCAACAGCTCCGGTTATTGATCCTGGTTGTCTGGCCGCAGGCGGTGTTCCGAACATTATCAGTGCAACCCCTGCCGGTGTTCCGGATGTTGGTCTGTGCGGGTTTGACTTTGGCGGCTTTTTCAATCTCGTGCCCGACGAACAGCGGTTGACCATTTTCACGTCTGCCAAGTTCGATCTGAACGAGAACACAACTTTGCGTGCAGAGTTTGGCTATGCCGATAATGATTCCGAGCGCGGTAACTCCCCGACCTTCCCTTTCCTGCAAACAGGCGTTTCGGTTGTTCCAGACTTCAATCCGAACAATATCTTCGGGGCAAATGTCGTCTTCTTCGGTCGGGCGAGCGGTGTTGACGGCGAAGTTTCGCCTTCGACCAATGACAGTGAAACATGGCGCTTCTCGACGAGCCTTGACGGCAGCTTCGAGACCGATTTCCTTAAGAATGCCAATTACACGCTTAGCCTCACCCATGCCGAGAATGATTTCGTCAACCGGACTGAAGACACTGTAACGGACCGGTTCGCTTGCGCCTTACGCGGCTTTAATGCCGTGCCCGCCTTCAATGCCGCGACAGGTCTTGACTGTACAGCGAACAATCCGTTCCTCACAGCCAATGGTTCGACCATTCCGGCGAACGGCACTTTCTTCAATCCATTTGCCAGCGCCATAGGCACGGGACAAAACGACGCCCTGCTCGATTTTGTGGTCCAAACGGCCCAGTCCAACCGCGAGGCGGAACTGACTGTCGTCGAAGGGGTTATTGGCGGGGATGTCTTTGAATTACCAGCCGGGCCGCTTAGCGTGGCCATTGGCGCGCAATATCGCAATCAGGATATTTCGGCGACCTTTGACGAGATCTCCCAGAATGACGGCTTTGCCTTCCTGATCGGCGAGCAGGCCTTTAATGGCGGGCAATCGGTCTATGCTCTGTTTGGAGAAGCGGCCGTCCCGCTAACCGGTTGGGCCGATTTGCAAGTGGCCGTCCGGTTTGAAGACTATGGCGGCAGTATCGGCTCGACGGTTGATCCAAAGGTTGCGCTCCTTGTGCGCCCCACCGACCAGATATCCCTGCGCGGATCATTTTCGACCTCATTCCGCGCGCCTTCCACCTTCCAGACGCAAGGCCAGTCCACCACATTGCAGCAAGTCGCCGACCCTATTGTTGGCGGCAATGCTTTTGTCGCAGTCCGCGCGGCGGGCAATCCCGATCTTGCACCCGAAGATTCCATTGCGTTCAATGTTGGCGCGACATGGGAGCCAATCAGCGGGCTTCAGTTCAATATTGACTATTTCAATTTCGACTTCTCCGACGCGATCATCCAGACCGCGCCGCAAGCCATCGTTAATGCTGACCCCAATGGGCCGGACATTATCCGTAGCCCGGCTGGCACAATCATTCAGGTCAATAATAGCTTCGTCAACGCCGCCTCGATCGAAACATCCGGGATTGATTTCTCCGTGCGCTGGGCGCTCGATACGGGCTTCGGGACATTTACGCCAAGCTTTATCGGCACTTATGTGCTCGACTATGACCTCGAAGACCCACTTGCAGGAGACGTTAGCGGCGCGGGCAATCGGAACTTTACGAACTTTGGCTCACCTACGCCGGAGCTACGGTTCAATGCGGGGCTCGAATATAGTTTTGGCCCTCACAGCTTGAACCTGTTTGGTCGCTATATTGATGGCTATACGGATGATCAAAATGATCTACCCATAGACGACGACTTCCGGCTCGATGTGCAATATGGGGTGAGCCTGAACGAGTTCATCAATCGCGAACAGGCTGCGCGGTTTACCGTTGGCGTGCGCAATGCTTTTGGTGCGCGTCCGCCCAGTGTCAATACGAATGGCGGGTTTGACAGCCGCGTCCATGATCCACGTGGTGCCATCCTGACGGTTGGGTTAGACATGGAATTCTAAGGCTTCAAATTGTGACACAAGAAATAGACGCCCCGGCCATTACGGTGCGGGGCGTTTATACATTCCGATATGGATGATCAGCCGTTCGCCGAATTATCGGCCTTGGCCATATCGACAAAGGCGCGAAGCCGACGGGTCATATTCTTCTTGCTGCGATAATTTAGAGAATAGCGCGGAAACGGCGATAGATGTTTGCTCAGTAC
>CALLUH010000067.1 GCA_938011445.1 uncultured Hyphomonadaceae bacterium | reverse complement strand
GCCATGAGGTGTTTGAAGCCCATGCCCTCTGTGTGGCCGAGAAGATTGTCTGCTGAGACTTGGAAGCCATCAAAGGCAAGCTCGTATTCTTTCATGCCGCGATAGCCGAGGACTTCAATCTCGCCGCCGCTCATGCCGGTTGCGGGGAAGGGGTGCTCATCGTCCCCGCGCGGTTTTTCGGCGAGGAACATTGAGAGGCCGGAGAAATTGTCTGTGGCCGGATCGGTGCGGGCGAGGAGGGTCATGAGATCTGTGCGGGCGGCATGGGTGATCCATGTTTTATTGCCCGTGATGGTGTAGGTTTGTCCGTCGTTGGATTTTACCGCGCGGGTGCGCAGGGCGCCAAGGTCAGAGCCGGTGTTTGGTTCGGTGAAGACGGCGGTGGGAAGGATTTCTCCGCTCGCGATTTTGGGTAGCAAGAGAGCCTTTTGTCTGTCGGTGCCGCCAATCAGGATCAGTTCGGCGGCGATCTCCGAACGGGTGCCGAGGGAGCCAACGCCGATATAGCCGCGCGAAAGCTCTTCGGAGACGACGCACATGGCGGTCTTGCCCATGCCGAAACCGCCAAACTCTTCCGGGATGGTGAGGCCGAACACGCCGAGATCGGCCATTTCTTCGAGCACAGGCATTGGGATGAGCGCGTCTTGCAGATGCCAGCTATGGGCCACTGGCAACACTTTTTCATTCGCGAAACGGTGGAACTGGTCGCGCACCAGCCGCAGGGTTTCATCAAGGCCAGTGTTCTCGACCGTCGAGCGGCCAAGCATATCGGGTAACAGCGCTGCGGCGTGGGCAAGGCTGGCCCCGGTTTTGCCGCCCGTAACGAAACGCTGGATGGCGGGGGCGTTTAAGACTTTGAGTGCATCGTCGCCGAGGCCGAGGTCTGCGGGGCGGATGATCTCGGTCTGGGTCATCGGGATGCCGCCCTGAAGCTGTGCGCAATATTCGCCGAACAGGATCTGGCTGAAGACTTGTTCGGTTTCGCCAAAGCTGTCTTCGGCGGTCAGGCGGGCGGCCCATTCGGAGACTTGGCGGAGCGTTTCGACATAGGTGGCGATCCATGCGAAGCCGTGGGCCATGTGTTGGTATTGGTCAAAGGCTTGCCGGTCCGGCTTGCCAGCGGGGGAGAGGGTGGCGCTGGCGGCGGCCTGGGCGATGGCGAGATATTCGGTCAGGCTCTGGACGGCTTCGGCCATGGCGTCTGCGAGGTCGGGGAATACCGTTTGGGCCGTTTGAGAAATATCAACTCTTGCGTTCATCGGGCTGTTCCTCGGCTGTTCATCAACTTTATGTATATACTGCGCCGCAGCATTTGTCAGCGAAATTGGTGCAGTGCAACGCGCCTTTTGGGTTTGAGAGTGTTAAACTTGTACGGAATTTGCAGATGGAGGGGCTGTAATTTGAAGCGCGGGATTTGGATATGGCAGAGCGTAAACTTCAATTAACCGTCTTGCAGGCCGGACGGGCCGTTGCTGCGATTATGGTTGTTTTGTTCCACATCGAGATTTTTATCTTTCCCGACCGGCTATATCCAGGGCAGGGCGTCTTCACGCCATTCGAGATCGGGTATGCGGGTGTGGAGTTCTTTTTTGCGCTGAGCGGCTTTCTGATGGCTTATATTCATACGCGCCATTTCGGGCAGGCCGAGCGGGCGGTGCCATATCTGAAAAAGCGGGTCGGGCGTATCTATCCGACATATTGGGCGGTTCTCGTGCCGCTCGTCTTGATGTGGGCTCTGGTGCCCGGCATCGGGCCGGACGCTATGGGGTTCGGGCAAGTCGCATATGATTTGAGCCTGTTGGCGACCGATGGCGAGCCATTGCTGGCGGTGGCGTGGACGCTGCAATTTGAAATGTTTTTCTATCTTATGTTCATGCTCGCAATTGTGTCCAAACGGATTGGTGTGGGAGCTTTGGCGGTTTGGTTTTCGATTTGTTTTGTGGCTCTGTTCCTGCCGCAACGTCCGTTCCCATTACAGTTTATCACCTCGGAATATAATCTGATTTTCCTTGGCGGGATGCTGGCCGCTTACGGGTTTGAGCATATGCGGCGTGGCTGGATCTGGCCGCTGTTTATCGCGGGGATTGTTTTGTTTGTCGGCGTGGCGCTGGCGGAGCTTTACGGGCTGTGGCCGGCATCATTGGCGCTCAAGACATTCGTGCTCGGTTCGGCGGCGAGCTTGATTGTGGCGGCGATGGCAGCGGGGGAAGCCAAGCGGGGCTGGTCTGCGCCTGCATTTCTGAAATCGGTGGGTGACGCGTCTTATTCGCTTTATCTGGTGCATATGCCATTGATGACGATTGGCGCGGCGGTGATCGTCAAGCTTGGAATCAATAGCTGGATGCCGATGTTCATGATGCTGATTATACTGGTGTTTGGCTGTATTGTTGCGTCGCTGATTATGCATCATCTGATTGAAAAACCGGTGACGGCCTGGGTGCAGCGTTGGTTACAAGGTGGGCAGCCGAGGATTAATAATGCCGCTGAGAAACTTGGCGGATAGATGAAATTTCATCAATTTCACAAACCATAACTGCACCTCTTTGTGCCAGAACGGGGCGATAGATACTTTGTTTGGAAGTGATAAATATGGCTAAGACCGTGCTGGTAATCGATGATGACCCAACCCAGAGGCGGCTGCTGCAAGCAGCGGTGGAAAAGGCGGGCTTTGCTTGCCGGACAGCGCCAGATGGCGAGAGCGGTTTTGCCTTGGCAAGTGATGAAGCCAATGGGGTTGATGTGGTCCTGCTGGATTTGAT
Organism: uncultured Hyphomonadaceae bacterium; assembly: GCA_938011445.1. GTDB lineage: Bacteria > Pseudomonadota > Alphaproteobacteria > Caulobacterales > Hyphomonadaceae > CALLCD01. The sequence goes on along the minus strand of CALLUH010000067.1, from coordinate 5,624 downwards.
TATGCCGGGTCTGACGGGTATGGAAACACTTGAGCGGATGTCTGAGCGTCGTCCTGATTTGCCAGTGATTGTACTGACAGCGACGGGCAGTGTGGACACAGTTGTGCGGTCGATGCGCAATGGGGCGACGGACTTCTTCGTCAAGCCAGTGAGCCCTGAACGGGTTGTGGTGTCGATCCGCAATGCTCTGAAAATGACCAGCCTTGTGGGTGAAGTGAAGCGGCTTGTAAAACGGGCTGAAGGGGCGCTCGGGTTTGAAGATATGATTGCCGGTGCGCCTGCGATGCGGTCTGTTGTCAAGATGGGCAAGCGGGGAGCGGCGTCGAATATCCCGATCCTGATCCTTGGCGAGAGCGGGGTTGGTAAGGAAGTGATTGCGCGCTGTATTCAGGGCGCGTCGGATCGGGCGGGTAAGCCGTTTGTGGCTGTGAACTGCGGCGCGATCCCCGAGAATCTGGTTGAGAGTATTCTGTTTGGCCACGAAAAGGGCGCGTTTACGGGCGCTGTGTCCAAATCGCTGGGTAAGTTTGTTGAAGCCGATGGCGGGACTTTGTTCCTTGATGAGGTTGGCGAGTTGCCGCTTGATATTCAGGTCAAATTGCTGCGTGCCTTGCAAGAGGGTGAAGTGGATGCGGTTGGCTCGCGGCGACCGACCAAAGTGGATGTACGGATCATTTCTGCGACGAATAAGGATTTGTCCGAGCAGGTTAAATCCGGTGCCTTCCGCGAAGATCTGTTTTACCGGCTAAACGTGTTTCCAGTGGATATGCCGGCTCTGCGCGAGCGGCGAGAGGACATTCCGGCGCTCGTCGATCATTTCATTACGCGGTTTAATGCCTCCGAAGGGACGCGCATTAATGGCGCAAGTGCGGACGCGATCAAGATGCTGTCTGCGTTTGATTGGCCGGGCAATGTGCGTCAACTTGAAAACTCGGTTTTCCGTGCTGTGGTGCTTTGTGATGGCGAATTGCTGCAAATGGATGATTTTCCACAGATCTCCGGGTTAACGCCGCAGCTTGCCGATCTTCCCGATCTGCCTCGGCCTGCCAATGATCAGGTGGCGATTGCGGCTGGAGCGAGCGGGAATGGCAATGCGCCGATCGCGATCTTTGATGCTGCGGGTGAATTGCGTGAGCTTGAAGAGGTCGAACGTGATCTGATCCAGTTGGCAATTGATCATTATGAAGGGCATATGTCCGAAGTCTCACGCCAGCTAGGGATTGGCCGCTCGACGCTTTACCGAAAAGTGCGCGAATATGATCTCAATGTCAGAGACAAGAAAGACGCGTCTTAAGGAAGCATTGGCGAAATATCTGATGGGGCTGGTCTTTCGGGGCTGGCCCCATTTGCATGCGCGTGTGTAAACTCTCCTTTCGAGAAAACAGATGGGAGATATTGGCATGAGTGAGCGCGTGAAAGATTTGGCGGGCAGGACGGCGCTGGTGACGGGGTCGGCGACGGGGCTGGGGGCGTCGATTGCGCTAAGGTTGGCCGAGCGCGGGGCGGATCTGATTATCAATTGCACGAAATCTGTGGCCGATGGGGAGGCGAGCGTGGCGGCGTGCCAGAGCGCAGGGGCGCAGGCGCGGCTGGTCGTGGCGGATGTGTCTACGGATGCGGGGTGTAAATCGCTGGCGGAGGCGGCGGGTCAATGGGGGCGGCTTGATATATTGGTCAATAATGCGGGGATTACGCGACATGCGCGCGATCATTCGGATTTGGATGCGCTGTCGCGGGATGATTTTTTAGACACTTATGCGGTCAATGTGGCGGGGCCGTTCATGATGGTGCAGGCGTGTAAGGGTCTGCTTCTGGAAAGCCATAAGCAGACTGGACGAGCCGCATCCGTGCTGAATGTGTCCTCGATTGCGGGGGTGACGGGGATTGGCTCGTCGGTGGCTTATGCGGCGACCAAGGGCGCGCTTAATACGATGACGCTTTCGCTTGCGCGGGCTTTGGCACCGGCGATACGGGTCAATGCGGTGTGCCCGGGATTTATCGGAACGCGCTGGTTCAAGGATGAGATGAGCGCGGAGCAATATGCGCAGGTCGAGAAAGGGGTGGCCGCATCCGTGCCCTTGCAAGTCGCCTCGGGGCCGGACGATATTGCCGATAGTGCGGTGTTTTTCCTGACCGATGCGAGCCGTCATGTGACAGGCGAGACCTTGCTCGTGGATGCGGGGATGCATCTTGGATATGCGCCTTTGACGGCACGCTAGGAGGCGCCGAGCGCTCCATAGCTGGTCGATTGGGGGTTTGGCTGCCCCAGATTCGTGCAATGGGCCAGACATGTGCGCGCGTGGGTCAATTTTTTCGGGCGACGAGCCTACAAGCCGAGCACAATACCCTTGAGCCGCTCTGGGCGGTGAGTGACATAAGAGGGTATTAAGCCATGTTTTCAAAGTTCAAAAGCGTTGGGTTAGGCGCACTGATGATTGCAGCTTTGCCGGCCATTGCGCCGCAAGCCACAGCGCAGGATGAGGCCGAGCCGCATTTCCTTGGCGGGAATTTCTCAGCGAATGTTGCGATTACGACCGATTACACGTTTCGCGGCATTTCGCAGAGCGGGGCGGACGCGGCCATTCAAGGGGGCTTTGATTGGGCGAGTGATCTGTTTTATGTCGGCACCTGGGGTTCGACGGTTGATTTCAATGATGACCTGACCAACCCGATTACGGGCGAGCAAATTTCTGACGGGTCGTCTGCGGAAGTTGATTTCTATTTTGGCTACACGCCAAGCATTGGCGATCTGGCGCTCGATTTCGGATTTACCTATTATCTCTATCCGGATGCTCCGCAGGGGGAAGATGATATTGTCGTTCCGGGCATATTGACGCCCGAACAGCAAGTGTTGGCCGATGCGCTGGGCGTGACGGCAGGCGAAGTGATCCTTGATTTTCCCGATCAGAACTATGTCGAGCTGAAGGCGGGCGGGGCGTTTCCGGTCGGGCCGGCAGAGGTCGGGTTTAATCTGACCTATTCGCCGGACTATTATTTCGAGACAGGCGATGTGTTGATCCCGAGCGTATCGTTCAGCTTGCCCTTGGGCGGCAGTTTCGAGCTTGCGGGCAGCGAGACCTCATTGGCGTTTAGCACTTCGCTTGGCTATCTGGCCTTTTTCGACAATGACATTGCAAATGGCGGCGGCTTTGGCGAGGATTATTGGGACTTTGGTATTGGCGTAACGGCGACATGGTTCGGGATTGATTTTGATGCGCGCTTTATCGACACGTTCTCTCTGGCGGGCAATGGCTCGACGGGGGTATTTACCGTCTCCAAGAGCTTTTAGGGCAGATTGTTTTCTATCCCTAACATCCTTGGTTGCCTCATCCTGAGCGAAGTCGAAGGATGTCTTGGGGAGTTGATGGATTTTGCCAAGCCCGCCTCGTGGTTCGACTTCGCTCACCATGAGGCTCTTAGGGGCAGCATGATCTTGTAATTCACTTTAGGGCTTTGTTTTGAAATGCGCGATTTGCGCGGACATGTTTTGGCCCCGACCTGTTAAATCCGCAGGGCGGGGCTAATTCTTTCAGCGCGGTGTTTTGCACTATTTGTTCTGTGTCCGGTGCGCTATAAGCAAGGATTGTCCAATAGGAGAGTCTTATGCGCATTGGTGTTCCATCGGAAATTAAAAAGCAGGAATCGCGTGTCGGCCTGACGCCGGAAAGCGTTGGCGAGCTGGTGCGGGCAGGGCATGAGGTGTCTGTGCAAATGGGCGCGGGGCTTGGCTCGGGCTTTTCCGAAGAGGATTATATCAGCGTTGGCGCGGAGATTTTGCCGGATGCGGACGCGGTGTTCAAAGCGGCCGAGCTGATTGTCAAAGTCAAAGAGCCCCAGCCTGATGAGACGGCGAAGCTGACCAAGGATCATACGCTGTTTACTTATTTGCACCTGGCGGCCGACGCGGTGCAGGCCGAAGGGCTGGTTGCCTCCGGCTGTACGGCGATTGCCTATGAGACGGTGACAGATCGCGAGGGACGCTTGCCGCTGTTGACGCCGATGAGCCAGGTGGCCGGGCGCATGTCGATGCAGGTTGCGGCATGGGCTTTGATGCGGACCAAGCGCGGGCGCGGGGTTTTGCTGGGCGGGGTGCCCGGTGTTGCGCCCGCGAAAGTCGTGATTATTGGCGGCGGGGTCTCGGGCACGAATGCGGCGGAAATTGCGGTCGGGATGCGCGCGGATGTCACCGTGTTTGACCGGAATAATGGGCGGCTTGCCGAGCTTGACGCGCAGTTTAACGGGCTGGTGCGGACCATGTACTCAACGCGGACGGCGCTGGACGCGGCGGTGGTTGAGGCGGACCTTGTGATCGGGGCGGTGCTCATTCCGGGCGCTACGGCCCCCAAGCTCGTTTCGCGCGAAATGCTGGGGCGGATGAAGCCGGGCGCGGTGCTGGTGGATATTGCGATTGATCAGGGCGGGTGTTTTGAAACCTCGCGGGCGACGACGCATGAAGACCCGATCTATGAGGTGGATGGCATCTTGCATTATTGCGTGGCAAATATGCCGGGCGCTGTGCCGCGAACGAGCACTTATGCGTTGAACAATGCGACGCTACCTTTTGTGTTGAAGATTGCCGGACAGGGCACGCAAACGGCGCTAAACGCGGACCCGCATTTGCGTGAAGGGCTGACGGTGGCGGGCGGGCAAATTACGCATGAGCAAGTGGCGCGGGATCTCGATATGCCCTATGCGCGGCCGGACTGGCTTGTGGGTTAGCGACTATCCCGAAAACTGCATCAGCGCCAAGCCGCCCACCAGCACGCAGGCGGCCAGGACGCGGCGGCGGCCAAAGCCTTCTTTGAGCCAGACCGCGCCGAGCAGCGCGGCCCAGACGACCGAAGTTTCGCGCAAGGCTGTGACGATGGCAGCGTCGGTCAGCGTGAAGGCGTAGAGGGCGGCAGCGTAGGATAGCGTGCCTGCGACACTGCCGAGCAAGGCGGGCTTGAGCTGGGGGCGGACATGTTCCCAGAGGGTGCCGCGGCGGATGACCAGTGTGACAATCGTAATGCCGATCCAGTCGAGCGCGAAGAGATATACGATGAAGGTTTGGGGTGCGGGCATTTGCCGGATGACGCTGGCGTCCACGACGGAATAGGCGGCAATGCCGAGCGCTGTAATGCCTGCCCAGAACAGGGCCGCGCGGTCGGTCTTGATCTGGGCGGCGCTGCGCCGTGTGCCTTCGGGCCAGGCGAAACTGATGACGGCGAGGCTGGCCAGCACCAGACCGACCCAGCCCAGCGGCTCAAGCGTTTCGCCTAAGACCGGTACAGCAAGCAGCGCCACAAGGATGGGCGCACCTCCGCGCGTGATAGGGAAAATGCGTGACAGGTCGCCGCGATGGAGCGCGCGGACAAGGCCGGTCTGATAGACCCAGTGTACGGCTATTGCAAAGAACAGGCTGGGCCACAAAGCGAGCGGCGGGGCGGGCACGAACGGCAAGAACGGGAGCACACAGAGCGCCATGCCAATCGAGAGCACCATGCGCGCGGTCAGCACATCTCCGCCGACTTTCGTGGCGAAATTGGCGAGCGCTACGGTGACGGCAGAGAACAGGCCGAGCGCTATGGCGAGAAGGGCGGGGGTCAGCATGGGTTTGCTTTAGGGGTGTGCCGTAAAGGCAG
>CALLUH010000066.1 GCA_938011445.1 uncultured Hyphomonadaceae bacterium | reverse complement strand
CTCAGGCGGGCTTCGGCGCGGCGGATTACGGCGGTGATCCCCTATTTCGGCTATGCACGGCAAGACCGCAAGACCGATGGGCGGACGCCTATTTCGGCAAAGCTTGTGGCAAACCTCATCTGCACGGCGGGCGCGGACCGCGTTTTGACCATGGATTTGCATGCCGGACAAATACAGGGCTTTTTCGATATTCCGACGGACAATATGGTCGCTGGGCCGGTTATCCTCAAAGACATTCGTGACCGGTATAATGGCGACAAGCTGATGGTGGTCTCGCCTGATGTGGGCGGCGTGGTGCGTGCGCGCGGGCTTGCCAAACGGCTTGGCTGTGATCTGGCGATTGTGGACAAAAGGCGGCCTGAAGCTGGAAAGTCCGAAGTGATGAATATTATTGGCGATGTGAAAGACCGGCGCTGCATCATGATTGACGATATGTGCGACAGTGGCGGCACGCTTTGCAATGCAGCGGCGGCGCTCAAAGATGCGGGCGCGACGGGCGTTTCGGCCTATGTCACTCATGGCGTGCTCTCGCCGAAGGATGACAAGCGGGCGGTCGAGCGGATCGAGGAATCGGTGCTCGACGAACTTGTGATCTGCGACACGATCCAGCCGCGCGACGAGGATGCCAAATCGAAATCGCTCCGTGTACTGGCAGTTGCGCCACTGCTGGGCGAAGCGATCCGGCGGATTGCCAATGAAGAGAGCGTCTCGAAACTGTTTGACTAGGCTCATGCGGGCATGAGCGCGACGGGCGAAAGCGGGCCGCTGACAAGACGCGGCGTGCTGGCGCTGGTCTGGCCGGTGATCCTGTCCCAAGCGGCGATTGCCATGACGGGTGTTGTGGACACAGCTGCAATGGGGCGGTTTGGCGACAAGACGGATCTGGCTGCGGTGGCGATTGCGGCGGTGGCGTTCGGCTTTATCTATTGGGGCTTTGGCTTTTTGCGCATGTCCACGACGGGGCTGACGGCGCAGGCGCGCGGCGCGGGCGAGCTTTCCGAGATGCGGGCGGTTTTGTGGCGAGCGGTGCTCTTGGGCGCGGGGCTTGGCTTGTTGCTGTTTGTGACGGGGGCGTGGCTGAAGGGCGCGGCATTTGCTCTGTTTACGGCGGAAGCCGATGTCGAAGCACTGGGGCGGGCTTATTTTGATGCGCGGATCTGGGGGGCGCCTGCGCTTCTGATGAGCTATGGGATTTCCGGCTGGCTGCTTGGTACGGGGCGGACGCGGGCGCTTTTGGCTTTGCAGATTGTGATGAACGGGATCAATGCGGGGCTGGACGTGTATTTCGTGGCCGTGCTCGATCTGGGGCCAGCGGGGATCGGGCTTGGGACAGCGATTGCGGAATGGGTGGCGGTCGGGTTCGGATTGTTTCTGGTGCGCGGGGCGGCGCAGGAACGGGCGCGGCTTTGGGACAGGGAGAAGCTCTTTCGTCTGTTTACGGCCAATCGGGACATTATGATCCGGACGATGGCGCTGTTGTTTTCGTTTGCATGGTTTGTCAATGCGGGGACGCGTTCGGGGACGGCGGTGCTGGCGGGGAATGAGGTGCTGTTACAGTTCGTGACGGTGGCCGCGTTCGTGCTCGACGGGTTTGCGTTTATTGCGGAAAAAGAGACGGGCGAGGCTGTCGGCGCGGGCGATGTGGTCCGGCTCAAGCGGGCGGTGCGGGTGACGAGCGAGCTGGCGTTTGCGTCGGGGATCGCAATTGCGCTCACGTTCTATTTTGGCGGGGGCTGGGTGATCGGGACATTTATTCTCGACAAGGAGGCGCAGGCGGCCGCGCTCGCCTATCTGCCCTATTGCGCGCTGATGCCGCTGATCGGGGTTGCGCCGTTCCAGCTTGACGGGATTTTCATCGGGGCCACTCAGGGCCGCGCTTTGCGGGTGGCGGGGGTGCTGGCGGCGATTGGCTATGTCGGGACAGATTGGCTGATGCGGCCTTGGGGGAATATGGGTGTGTGGCTGGCCTTTCTGACGATGTATGTCTGGCGAGCGGGGTTTTTGGCGCTGTTCTGGCGCGGGCTGGTACGGGATTTTGGGAAGAGTTAGCCGAATCTGGTAGATGTTTGGCATGGAAGCCAATCACTCGAAGCGCAATCGTATCTGCATCGTAGCGGGGCTGATAACTGATTCTCAAAACAGATTGCTGCTGGTCCGAAAACGAGGCACGGACGCGTTTATGCAACCGGGAGGCAAGACGGAGCTTGGGGAGTCCGAGATCGAGACCTTGGGGCGTGAGATTTTCGAGGAGCTTGGTTGCCGGATTGATGAAGCATCGGCGCGCTATGAGGGCCGGTTTGTCGAGACGGCAGCGAATGAGCCGGGCTTCGAGGTGGATGCGGCGATATACCGTGTCCAGCTTATTGGCGCGCCCAAGCCGCGAGCAGAAATTGCCGAACTGGTCTGGATACGACCGGACAATCCAGACCGGCTTCGGCTTGCCCCGCTGACCGAGAGGTATGTTTTACCTTTGGTGTGATGCGTTCGTTATGATTTAGGGCGATGGAAGCGATACCCAAATTGCTTGATCAATTGGGGGTGCCGAGCGGCTATTACGGCCTGCGTTTCATCATCGAAATATTCTGAATAGTGTCGTCGCGCCGATCTATTCACATGCGGCAGCTGTGCCGTGTATCCGAACGCATCATATGTATCGCTTGCTAAATTTTCGAACCTGCATATCCGGTCAATTCTTAAGTTCCGGTCAGTTCCTGATAGATGCGCCCATGGGGTAATCTGGGTATGATAGGCAACATATGCAATTGCCGTTACGAATTTGTCGGGGTAGCGCAGAATTGTCGCGCCCTCCCAATCTCCCATGACAAAATCGCGGAATGATGGCGGCTTGTTATAGGCGGGCTTATTCTGAGTGACGTGCAGGTATCCTGAGACGGTCCAATCCCAAGGGTTCCGGACAAAAGCAACAGTCTGGTATTCGCTGCGCGGTTTACGAAGTTGTTTTTCGAGCTGCACCGCGCAAGGCTCGGCCTTTGACATTGCTCGAACCGGATAAGCTACTGCGTCTCGCCGGGAGCGTAACATCCGGCTAATAGAGCCTCCCCCCGTCTTGGGGACATGTAGAAACAGAACGTTACGATCCTTTAGCAAGACGCTGGTCATGGTCCATCATGTCAGAGATTCGCTTTGTATTGAACAATTTAGATCTCGGCTCATTTTGAGCCATTCCGGACCTCATATCGGAGCGCCCGCCCCTCCAACCCAATCAGAGCCCTGCCCCGACGGCCTCGCTGATTTTGGTGTGGCCGTCTTGTGCCATGAGTTTCAAGAGGTCGCGTTTGATGCGGGTGGCGAGTTGTGGGCCTTCATAGACGAGAGCGGAGTAGAGCTGGATGGCGTTCGCGCCCGCTCGGATCTTTGCGTAGGCGTCTTCTCCGCTGGCGACACCGCCTGCGCCTATCAGATCAAATGTGCCGCCCAAGCCGCGGGCGAAGGCGGCGAGGACTTCTGTTGACGGGGCCAAGAGGGGTACGCCCGAGAGGCCGCCGGTTTGGGTTTTGTTGGGGTTTTGTAATGTGTCGGGGCGGGCGATGGTGGTGTTGGAGATGATGAGACCGGTGAGGAATCCGCGCGCGTCTTTGACCACGCTGATGATGTCGGCAATGGCTTCGCCGTCGAGATCGGGGGCGACTTTTAGGAAGACAGGGCGCTTGCCGGTTTGCGTGTCTGCGGCGAGCCGGCAGAGCGTTAGCAGATCGGCCAGTTCGGACTTGCTTTGCAAGCCGCGCAGGCCGGGCGTGTTGGGGGAGGAAATATTGATGGTGATATAATCGCAATAGGGCCACACGGCGGTGAGACCCAAAGCATAGTCTTTCAGACGGTCCTCGCCTTGGCTGGTCTTGTTGGCCCCGACATTTGCGCCCAAGGCTCCAGTGCGCGGCCCGCCATTTTTCAAGCGGCGGACGAAGGGTTCGAGGCCTTCATTGTTAAAGCCCATCCGGTTGATGACGGCGCGGTCTTCAGGCAGGCGGAACAGGCGCGGGCGTGGATTGCCCGCTTGAGGCTTTGGCGTGACGGTGCCGCATTCGACCATGCCGAAGCCGAATTTGAACATCGGGCCGAAAGCTTCGGCATTTTTGTCAAAGCCCGCAGCAAGGCCGACGGGGTTGGGAAGCTTGAGGCCGGAGATGGGCAGCGTGACGGCGAGGCTTTCGGGGTCCGGCTTTGCGGCGAGCGGGGTGCCGAGGCCGAGTTTTAGCGCGCGGATGGTGGCGGTGTGGGCGCGTTCGGCGGGAAGGCGTTTGACGAGGGAGACGCCGAGATTTGTGAGCGACATGATTAGAGGTCTTTCGGCAAGGCGGGTACTTGGTCAGCACCTAATTCGAGCGTCCAGATTCGGGCAGCGTGGGCGACGGGCAATTGGGCATAGAGATGCGGGAACAGATCGCCGCCACGCGAGGGTTCCCATTTCAGAGCGCCCGTAGCTTCGAGATCGGTGAGCTCATATTCGAGTAGGCGAACGGCATGGGCTGCTTTGTAGTGGAGCGCCAAAGTCTCTCCCACTTGGGCGCGGGTGGACAGGTGGACATAGCCGTCTTCCCGATCGAGCGCGGTGGACGGGTAGCCTTGGGCTTCGGCTTTTTGCCAGTTTTCGGCGGAGAGGATTTTGTAGACATGTGTATCGGTCATGAAGCGGTTCAAACAGTCTTCGCCATGTTTTGCAATCAGGCTTTACAATCAAAGGCGGCAAAAAAGTCCCCGTTTTAGGAATTTACACCTTGTGATAGGTTGAAATTCCTATTCTTTTATTGCATAAGCTATGCACAGACTTATCCACAAGGGTATGTGCAAGCATGCGACACAAAGATATATGGAACGGGCTGGACAAGCTTGCCGGTCATAATGGTCTAAGCGTTTCAGGACTGGCCAAATTGGCTGGCCTCGATCCGACCGCGTTCAACCCTTCCAAACGGACCGCCAAGGATGGCCGTCCGCGCTGGCCATCGACCGAGAGTGTGGCTCGGGCGCTGACGGCGGTGGGCGCGGGGTTTGATGATTTTGCGGCTTTGATTGAGGGCAAGCGCGGGGCGAGCGCGCCGCTGATCGGGTTTGCGCAGGCGGGCAATGACGGGTTTTTCGATGATGCGGGGTTTCCGGCTGGAACGGGCTGGGATGAGGTGCGGTTCCCGGGGCTTGGGGCCGAGCGGGTCTATGCGCTGGAGATTAGCGGGGACAGTATGGAGCCGGTCTATCGGGCGGGCGACCGGATTGTGGTATCGCCAGATGCGCAAGTCAGGCGGGGCGACCGGGTGGTGGCCAAAACGGTTGAAGGCGAAGTGATGGCGAAATTGCTGGGCCAGAAAACGGACAAGACGATTGAGCTTGTCTCGTTCAATCCGGACTATCCGCCGCGCCGGTTTGCGCGCGGGGAAGTCGCCTGGATTGCGCGGATTTTATGGGCGAGCCAATAGCGCCTCGTTCGGGCTTAAGGTCTGGATCGATTGGGATTGGGGTGGGATGTGAGGTCACAATTACGCGACAATTGCGGCTTGCGACTGGAAAATTGACGGTGCCTCTTGTATTATAAATGGAGCACTAAGAACGCGATCCATCTCGATTAGAGGCTGAAGCAAGATGCACTTTTTGACACGTATACTGATCCTTTCCCTGAGCGCGACGACACTTGCGGCGGCAGCCTTTGCTGGCCCTTTTGATACGATAAATCTTGAGGTTGAGACGCCTTTGTCAGGCTATGAGAAGGTCTACATCGCACCGGTCGAAGTTGATTTTGGAGATGAACCTATCCGCCGGAACACACGCGACCTGCGCGGGCTGCGTCCGGTCAGCGAAGCGGACAAGACCCGCAAAGCGAAAGATCTTCAGGAAGATTTGCAGCGTGAGTTCGGTAAGAATTTTGAATTGGTTGAGGCACCAGGTGATGATGTTTTGACGGTGAAAACCACATTGACCAAGCTCATTTCAACCCGTCCGACAATTGCGGACTTTAACAGTTCGAATTTGGGTCTTGATTTCAGATCGGTCTATTTGGGCGGTGCCAGCTACGAGATCACGCTACGCGAGGGCGAACAATTGGTTGGCACGATCGAAGAGAACCAGACGCGGGTCGGGAGTTTTAATGACGGCCAACCACGCGTCGGCATTTGGCAGGATACGGACAGATCGTTTAATCGGTTTTCGCGGCAATTGGCGCGATATGTGAAGAAAAATTAGCAGAGCAAGCACCGGACACGGATTATTCTAAGAGCCATTTTCGGGGAGCTGAGCATGGCTCTTTTGTATTCGGAGGAATACGCCGAGCTTAGCCAGCGCGGCTGACAGCATCGAGCATGGCATCGACATTGGCGCGGCCCAGATGGCGGCAGCGTTCGGGCGACCAGCCGGTTAGCGCATCTGGCAAGTCTGCATTGTCCTTGAACGGCATTTCGAGCGTCATGGCGAGGCAACCAAAAGCGGCGTGTAGCGCATTTCCGGCAATGGCGAGATTGGCTTTGCCCGGCGCATTGCGCGGATAGCCATAGCGGGTCTGGAAATCGGGACTGGCGCTTACGAGGGCAGCTTTGTAGGCTTGCAGACGAGCGTCGTCATCGTCAGAGAAGCCGGTCACACCTTCCGAGCCTGCGATGAAATTATAAGGCAGCGCTTCATCGCCATGGACATCGAGGGCGAGGAAGACGCCGGTTTGAGCCATGGCGGCGAGCGTGTGGAAGACTTCGGGGCTTTTCTCAAGGCTGGCCTTGTCCCATTCGCGGTTGAGATTGATGCCCGCCGCATTGGTGCGCAAATGGCCACGGCGCGAGCCGTCAGGGTTCATATTGGGGACGATGTTGAGGTTGGCGCGGGCGCGAAGCTGGCGGGTGACAGGATCATCCATATCGAGCAGGCGGTCGATAAAGCCTTCCATCCACCATTCGGCCATGGTTTCGCCCGGGTGCTGGCGGGCGATAACCCAGATCGGTTTTTTGTCAGCATGCGGCGCGCCCATACGAATGCAGTCGAGCGGCTGGCCGTCAAGCGTGGTGCCGAGCATATCAACCGACACGTCATCATAATCCTGAACAGCTGAGATCATGTCATGGTGGCGGTCCATGGAGAATGGGGCGAAATAGGCGTAATAGACGGCATTGGTTTGCGGGGTATGGGTGATGATAAGTTCGCCATTCTGGTAAGCGGTTGGCACGCGCGTCCATGTCTCGCGGTCGGAGGACATGCAGGCGCTATAATCCTCCCAGCCTTTGGGATAGGCCGAGCTGCCTGCATTTTCGATCACTAAGCGGCACGCCTGCCCGCGTGCACCCGACAGGCGGAAATAGAACCATTGGTAAAATTCGCTATCCTTGTCCTTGCGGATGTCGAGCCGGATGTCTGACGCTGTGTCGCAAGATTTGCAGATGATGTTGCCGCCGTCGAACGCAGCATTGATTGACAGGCTCATAGCTGCCCTTTCTGATTTGATCGCTGATCAATAGGCGGCTTTGGTCTATGGCTCAATGATATTGTAGATCGGGGCGAATTGGTCGAGCGCACCGAAGAAGGCCGCCGCACCCGTCGGGTCGCCTTGCAGGGTCATGGCGCCCGAGGCGAGGAGCTCTGGGACTTTGGCCTGGCCGAGGATGAGCAAGTCGAAATCAGCGCGGTCAATGGTCAGCGTGGTGCGGGTGTCTTCGGCAAGTCCTGAGCGCGGAAACATGACCGAATTGCGGGCCAGAACGGTGATCGCTTCGCCGGTATCAGGGAATTGGAAGCCCATAGAGAAAGGCTCATTGCCCGTTGCGAGCGGGCCCTTTTCGGGATTGTAGCGCACCGCGAGGGCGTCAAACAGCATGTCCGTTGGCACCGCGCGCAGAAGCTCGGGATTGCCGAGGCTGACAAGGGCGGTCTCTGGCGGGCCATTGCGCAGTTCAGCCGCGCCCATCAGATAATAGTTTCGCCATGCGCCGCTTTCAGCCTGAAAGCCAAGCTGTTCATAGGCGGCAGCGAGCCAATTGCGGGCGTTCTGATTGTCCGGTTCGGCGAAGACAACATGATTGAAGACGGTCGCCGCCCAGCGATAGTCGCCCGCGTCATAGCCCGCCTGCCCTGTTTCAAGTGCTTTAGCCGCGCCGCCCATCGCAGCGACATAGCGGGCGGATTCATCCGTGGGCGGCAAGCGGTGATAGTTCGCTGGCACGCCGTCCCACCAGCCAAAATAGCGCTGGAAGACGGCTTTGGAATTATGGTTGAGCGTGCCGTAATAATCGCGCACGGAGAAATCGGTTGCGGCGAAATCCGGCTCTGGAATGGCTTCGGCGATCTCGGTCAGGGTCTCGCCATGATTGGCAAGGCGCAAAGTCTGGTCATGAACATAGCGATAATTGTCGCGATGGTTCTCCAAACGCTGGCGGACGGCCTCCTCGCCCCAGACCGGCCAATGGTGGGAGGCGAACATCAGCTCGGCTTCCTCACCATAGCGGACAAGCATCTCGTCAATGACTTTGGACCATTTGAGCGTATCGCGGACCAGTGCGCCACGCGGGGTCAGGACATTGTGGAAATTTCCGGTGACGACTTCAGCGCCAGAGAGGGCTTTGAAC
>CALLUH010000065.1 GCA_938011445.1 uncultured Hyphomonadaceae bacterium | reverse complement strand
TATTTCTACGATCCCATGTTCCATCATGGTGATGCATTCTGGGCGGGCGCACTTTACCATGCGGCCGACAATAATGTCATTCACGGCATCGAAGACATCAAGCATGACCATGCGTTCGAGTGGGTGTTCTGGGCACCGCTTGTCGTCACGGTCATTGGCTTCCTGATTGCGACCTTTACCTATTTCTTCAATCGCGGCTTTGGCAAACGCATCGCCGATGCGCGGGGGCCGACCCATCTTCTGTTCGAGAATAAATGGTATTTCGACGAGATTTACGAAGTGACCATTGTCCGGCTGACGCGCTGGCTTGGCGATGTGTTCTGGAAGATTGGTGACGTAAAACTGATCAACGGGCTTGGGCCGGACGGCGTCTCGAACCTGACAAAATGGGGCTCACGCCGGATCAGCGCCATGCATTCAGGCTATCTATATCACTATGCCTTCGTCATTATTGGCGCAGCGCTCCTGTTTGGCGGCATCTTGTTTGTTAAAAACGGGGGGGCGGGCTAATGGGCGGTATTCCTATTCTGTCGCTGACCACTTTCCTTCCGGCGGTTGGTGCGCTTGTGATCATGCTGATCAGTGCGGCGACGGGCAGCCAGTCTTCGGACGAAAGCGAAAGCGGCGGACGCAACACTTTGCTTGCGGGCACCTTTGTTAGTCTGATGACATTTGCCGCAGCTGTGGCAGCCTATGCGCTTGAATTTAACCCGAGCGATGCGGGCTATCAGATGGTCGAGGATGTCGCCTGGTTCGGAGCCATCCATTACAAAATGGGTGTGGACGGGATTTCTATGCCGCTGGTCTTGCTGACGGCTTTCCTGACCCCGCTCTGTCTGATCGCATCCAAGAGCGGGATCAAAACCCGGATTACCGAATATGTTGTAGCGTTCTTGATCCTTGAGACGCTGGTGATTGGCGTGTTCTGTGCACTGGACCTGTTCCTGTTCTACATCTTCTTCGAGGCTGGCTTGATCCCGATGTTTATCATTATCGGTGTCTGGGGTGGGGCAAACCGGATTTATGCCGCGTTCAAATTCTTCCTCTACACGCTGCTTGGCTCTCTCTTCATGCTTGTGGCTATGGTCTATATGTATGTCGTGGCGGGGACGAGTGACTTTGTGGCGCTTGAGCAGTTCGAGTTTGCTAAAGGCGCACAAACGTGGCTTTGGCTGGCGTTCTTTGCGAGCTTTGCGGTAAAAATGCCGATGTGGCCAGTCCATACATGGCTTCCCGATGCGCACGTTCAAGCGCCAACTGCGGGCTCTGTGATCCTTGCGGGCATCTTGTTGAAGCTTGGCGCCTATGGCCTGTTGCGCTTCTCTCTGCCCATGTTTCCGGACGCGAGCGTTCTGTTCCAGCCGCTTGTGTTTGGCTTGTCAGTGATTGCGATTGTCTATGCCTCGCTTGTGGCTTTCCGTCAGGAAGACATGAAGAAGATGATCGCCTATTCGTCGGTTGCGCATATGGGCTTTGTCACGCTCGGCATCTTCTCGTTCAACGAGGTTGGCGTACAAGGCGCGGTCTTCCAGATGCTCTCGCACGGCTTTATTTCGTCAGCGCTCTTTCTGATTGTCGGCGTTGTCTATGACCGTGTGCACACGCGCGAGATTGCCGAATACGGTGGGCTGGCAGCGAAGATGCCGGTCTATGCGGCATTTTTCATGCTGTTCACCATGGGCAATGTCGGCCTGCCAGGCACGTCCGGCTTTGTCGGTGAGATTATGAGCATGACGGGCAGCTTTATGGCGGCGCGCTGGGTGGCTGTC
Source organism: uncultured Hyphomonadaceae bacterium (assembly GCA_938011445.1). GTDB lineage: Bacteria > Pseudomonadota > Alphaproteobacteria > Caulobacterales > Hyphomonadaceae > CALLCD01. Next base: position 4,802 of record CALLUH010000065.1, on the reverse strand, counting down.
GGTGCCGCGCTAGGGGTAATTTTTTCGGCCATCTACATGCTGCGGCTCTATCGCGAGACGATGTTTGGCCAAGCGACCAATCCCAAGCTTGAAGGCATCAAGGATGTCAACGCAACCGAAGTTGCCACCCTGTTGCCGCTGGCGATTGCAACCATCGTGTTCGGTGTCGCGCCATGGCTAATTTTCAATATAACCGAAAGCGCCGTCTTGCGCATTCTGTTACCGTTTGCAGGAGCTTGATCCGGTTATGGACATGACTTCAATCTGGACTGCGTTTGCCCCTGAACTGATCCTCGTCTCGGCGGGCCTTATTGGCGTTTTGCTGGGCGCGGCATTGCGGAAGAATTTTGATGCAGTGTCATACCGGTTTGGCGCTTTGGCGATGTTTGCAGCGGCGATTATGGCCGGGCTGCATTTTGAAGGCGGCACTGCGTTTGACGGGCTGATTGCCACGACGAGCTTTGGCAATTATGCGAAGATTATCAGCTTCGTACTGGCGGGCGCAGCGCTTTTAATGGCCGAGGGCTTTATGCGCCGGCATGAGACGCTGCGCTTCGAGTTTGCGCTGCTGTCGATTTTCGCCGCGCTCGGCATGGGTGTGATCCTGTCCGCGTCCAATCTGATGACGCTCTATATGGGCATCGAGACGCTCAGCCTGTCGTCCTATGTGCTTGCAGCGTTCCACCGCGATAATGCCCGTTCGGCCGAAGCGGGACTAAAATATTTCGTGCTTGGGGCGCTCGCCTCGGGCCTGCTGCTTTATGGCGGCTCGCTTGTTTATGGCTTTACCGGATCGACCGATTATATCGAGATTGCGCGGGTGGCGGGCGAAGCGAATATGCCGATCGGGCTCGCCTTTGGCATGGTGCTCATGATCACCGGGCTGGCTTTCAAAGTCTCCGCAGCGCCGATGCATGTCTGGACGCCGGACGTTTATGAGGGCGCGCCCACGCCGGTTGTTGCGCTGTTCGCGTCAGCTCCGAAAATGGCGGGCATGGCGATGTTTGCAACGGTGTTGTTTGTGGCGTTCGGCTCGATCATTGACCAATGGCAGCTCATTCTTGCAATTATTGCCGCCGTGTCGATGACGGTTGGGGCGTTCGGGGCGTTGGCCCAAGATAATATCAAGCGTCTTCTGGCCTATTCCTCGATTGCCAATATCGGTTATGCGCTGGTGGCTGTCACGGTCGGGGCAGACCTTGGGGCATCGCCAATGCTCCTGTTTATGACGCTTTATGTGATTGCCTCGCTTGGCCTGTTTGCAGGCGTGCTGGCAATGCGCCGGAGCGGCGGCATGGTCGAGGACATCAATGAGCTATCAGGGCTGAACAAAACCCATCCCGCGCTGACCTTGGCGCTGACCCTCTTGATTGTGTCAATTGCGGGCCTGCCGCCCTTGGCAGGGTTCTGGGCGAAGCTTGAGATCATTCGCGCGGCCCAAGAGGGCGGGTTTTTGTGGCTTAATATCATCCTCGTTCTGTCGTCTACGATTGCGGCGGCTTATTATCTGCGGATCATAAATGTGATGTGGTTTAAGGAAGCCCGCGAGCCGTTTGAGCCGATTGATCTGTCGGTGCGGCTGGTTGTTGGGCTCTCGGCGCTTGCAACGATTGTGTTGCTCGTCTTTATCGGGCGGCTGGATGCGATTACCGATATTGCTGCGGCTGGTCTGATTTCGTGAGCGATCCAGCCTGGCCGATTTACTGGCTGGAAGAGACCGACAGCACAAATGAAGAAGCCAAGCGGATTGCCGCTGCTGGCAGGTTTTCTGACCAGTGGATTGCTGCCCGTCACCAGAGGGCCGGGCGTGGCCGCGCGGGGCGAGCGTGGGCATCGGCTGCGGGGAACCTCTACGCAACCGCGCTGTTTGGCTGGGGGGGCACCGTGGCGGAGGCGACGCGTCTGCCCTTTGCCGCCGCGCTTAGCGTCAGCGATGTGATTGCGCAATTGGCACCCGGCTCTGAGCCAAAGCTGAAATGGCCCAATGATGTGCGCTGCGCTGGCCAGAAGATTTCGGGCATTCTGATCGAGACCGGAGAGCGCGAAACGGGGCGCTGGGTGGCTGCGGGCATGGGTATCAATGTCGTCCATGCGCCCGAGGGCCTTGATCAGAAGACCAGCTCAATCGCCGATCTGCGCGGCGATATGCTGGTCGATGCTCAAAGCACGCTTGAGGCGCTGCGGGCGGCCTTTGCCGTGCGTTTGGCTGAAGCGGTAGCGGATTTTTCGGCAACACGGGCGAGCTGGCTGGCGCGCGCGGACGGGCTGGGTGAGACGATCAAGGTCAGGTGCGACGATCAGCTTGTCGAAGGGGTCTTTAAGGACATGGACGGGGATGGTGCCTTGTTGCTACAACTGTCTGATGGGAGCGTCCGGACGATCAGAACCGGAGATGTCCACCTGATTAGGGAAGTAGGTTAGAATGCTGCTGGCGATTGATGTCGGAAATACAAATAGCGTCTTTGCGCTTTATGATGGCGCGGACTGGGTGGCCCAATGGCGGATCTCGACGGATGCGGCGCGGACGGCGGACGATTATGCGGTCTGGTTCAAGCAATTGTGCGAGATGCACGGGATGGAGTTTGACAAGATCAGCGGCTGTATCGTCTCGACCGTGGTGCCGCAGGCGATCTTCAATTTCCGGAATTTTGCCAAGCGTTATCTCAAGGTTGAGGCCATGTTTGTCGGGGAGCCAAATACCGACCTCGGCGTGCCGATCCGGATTAGCCGGCCAGAGCAGGCGGGCGCGGACAGGCTGGTCAATGCGGTCGGCGCACATAAGGCGTATGAAGGCGCGCTGATTGTGATTGATAGCGGGACGGCGACCACATTTGATATTGTCGGCCCCGATGGCGGCTTTGAGGGCGGGATCATCTCGCCGGGCATCAACCTGTCTATGCGGGCGCTGCATGATGCGGCAGCGCAATTGCCGCGAATTGCCATTCAGAAGCCCGAGCGGGTAATTGGTGGAGACACGTTGGGGGCGATGCAGTCTGGTGTGTTCTGGGGCTATGTGGGCCTGATTGACGGTCTGGTACGGCGGATCAAGGACGAATATGGCAAGCCTATGCGCGTGGTTGCGACGGGCGGGGTGGCGTCGCTGTTTGAAGGGTCGAGCGACACGATTGATATTTATGATTTCGATTTGACCATTCGCGGGCTGCTTGAGATTTATACGCGGAATGCGAGTTCCAAGTGAGCGCCGATAGTGCGTCGCAGCTCGTCTTCCTGCCGCTTGGCGGGTGCGAAGAAATTGGCATGAATCTCAATGCTTACGGGCTTGGGCCGGCCGATGACCGGCGCTGGATTGTCGCCGATGTCGGGGTAACCTTTGGTGGGCCGGATACGCCGGGGGTGGACATTATCACGCCCGACCCCGTCTTCCTTGAAGATGAAAAAGTCGAGGCGATCTTCCTCACTCACGCGCATGAAGATCATATCGGGGCGCTTGGGCTTTTATGGCCGCAATTGCGGGCGCCGATCTACGCCACAGCGTTTACCGCAGAGCTGGCGCGGGCGAAAATGATTGAACGCGGGGTGGACGAGAGCCATTTGCGGACGATCAAAACAGGCGACACAATCGAAGCGGGGCCGTTCTCGGTCGAGTATTTGCCGATGACCCATTCGATCCCCGAGATGAACGGTTTGGTGATCAAAACCGCGCTCGGGACGGTGTTTCACACGGGCGACTGGAAGATTGATGCCGAGCCGCAGCTTGGCGATGAAATGGCGTTTGAACGGCTTGAAGCGCTTGGGCGCGAGGGCGTTCTGGCGATGGTCTGCGATTCAACGAATGTGTTTGAGGACGGCGAGTCAGGCTCCGAGGCGACGGTGCGTAAATCGCTGTTCGAGCTGATCGCAAAGCAGAGCGGCAAAGTGGCTGTGACGACGTTTGCGTCCAATGTTGCGCGGGTTGAAACCATTGTGCTGGCGGCGGAGGCGGCGGGGCGACGGGTCTGCCTTGTCGGGCGGAGTATGCACAAGGTGACGAATGCGGCGAAGGTTGCAGGGCTCCTGGGCGGTGTGCAGGAGTTTATCGACGAAGAAGAGGCGGGGTTTTTCCCGCCAGACAATATCCTTTATCTGTGTACGGGCAGTCAGGGCGAGCCGCGGGCGGCGCTTGGGCGGATTGCGCGGGGGGACCATAGGCATGTCTCGCTTGGAGATGGGGATAGTGTGATCTTTTCGTCTCGGACCATCCCGGGCAATGAGGCTGGCATTTATGCAATGCAGAACCAGCTTGCCGATCGGGGCGTGCAGCTGATTACGCCGCGCATGTTGAAGGAGACGATCCATGTCTCGGGTCATCCGTGTCGGGACGAGTTACGGCGCATGTATCAATGGATCAAGCCTGAGATCTCGGTGCCGGTTCATGGCGAGCGGCGGCATACGCTGGAACATGCAAAATTTGCCCAGAGCATGCAGGTTGGCCAGACGATCACGCCGCGCAATGGGCATATGGTCCAGCTTGCGCCAGGGCGGGCGAAAGTTATTGACGAGGTACCGTCAGGGCGGCTCTATCTTGATGGTAACAAGCTGGTGCCGTCGGACGCTATGGGCTTGATAGAACGAAAGAAAATAGCGCATTCGGGTATCTTGACCATCTCGCTGGTGATTGACGGCAAGGGCCGCGCCGTGGACGGGCCGCTGGTCAGCGCGCGCGGGTTTTCCGAGGCCGATGGCAGCACGGCGGACGAGCTTCTGGACATATTGGACGAGGCGGCCGAGCGGGCGTTCGAGAAGATGAAATTGCGTGCGCGCGAGGATGATGATGAAGTCGAGAAAGCGGTTGGCCGCGCGGC
>CALLUH010000064.1 GCA_938011445.1 uncultured Hyphomonadaceae bacterium | reverse complement strand
GACCTTTCGTGCGCGGTCTTTAGAGTTTGCGCAAAATAATATTAATGTCGGGAGGCGCAGCGCATGGCCACAATTGGTCGTAAGACAGATACTTTGGGGTCGAAATTCGGCTTCATCATGGCCGCCGTCGGCTCGTCTGTGGGGCTTGGAAATTTCTGGCGTTTTCCTTTTACGGCGGGTGAAAATGGTGGCGCGGCCTTCACCATCATCTATCTGGCCTGCGTCATCCTGTTTGGCTTGCCGGTCCTGATGGCCGAATATGCCATTGGGCGAAAGTCCGGCCAGTCGGCAATTTCCGGTGTTGAAACGCTCGCCGCCGCAGAGGGCAAAAACAGCAATTGGGTGGCGATGGGCTGGATTGGCTCGCTTGCAGCTTTCTTTATACTGACATTCTATGTCGTCATCTCGGGCTGGATTCTCGCCTTCATCCCGCAAGCCTTTGGCGGGGTGTTTGGCGGCTTTGCAGATGAGGCTGCCCGCCTGACCGCCGAAGCCCGCACTTTGGACCCGAATGCCGAAGAGGTGACCATTGGCGCGGTGTCCGGGGCAAATTTCGACAGTACGATTGGCAATACGGGCGGCATGTTGTTTGCGCTCTTTGCTTTTGTTGCGGTTAATGTGTTTATCGTCTCGCGCGGGGTGAAGGGCGGCATCGAGCGTGCTGCAACCATTCTCATGCCTGCTTTCTTCGTGCTGCTGATCGGTATTGTGATTTTTGCTTTGGTTGTTGGCGATGGGGCGCAGGCTGCGTCTTTCTTGCTCTCGCCGGACTTCTCCAAGGTTGGGTTCGGAACTTTCCTTGCTGCCATCGGGCAGGCCTTCTTCTCGATTGGCGTCGGCTCCTGTCTGATGATGACCTATGGCTCGTATCTATCCGCTGATACCAGCATTCCCCGCTCGTCTGTAATTATCGCGGGCGCTGATACGTTCGTTGCGATTATTGCCGGTTTTGCGATCTTCCCGCTCGTTTTCGCCTTTGGTGCAGATGTTGCAGCGGGGCCGGGCCTGTTCTTTGTGTCCCTGCCTATGGCTTTTGCGCAGATGCCATTTGGTGATCTGATTGGCGGTGCGTTCTTCACCCTTGCGCTGTTTGCTGCCTTAACCTCGTCGATCTCGCTGATGGAAGTTGGCGTGTCATGGCTTGAGGAGCGTCAGGGGGTTACCCGTTTTGGAGCGTCGGTCGGGGTGGGCTTTGTCCTCTTTATGATCGGGGCGGGTTATATTTACAGCACGTCCTATATTGATTTTGCGGATTTCGTGACCGGCCAGCTCATGTTGCCGCTTGGCGGGATACTGGTCTGTTTCTTCGCCGGTCGCGTGCTGAGCCGGAAGACGATGGAGTCCGAGATTGGCACAGGGCAGGTGATGGCGATGTGGAGCTTTGCGTGCCGAAATATTGTGCCGCCGGTCGTCGCTTTCATTCTGGTGTTCGGGACGCTTGATACGGCCCAGAACAATGGCTGGATTGATTTGCCCGCAGCGCTTACGGGCCTCTTGGGACCGAACGCGGCTGGTTAGTTTCTGGCCCTTTGGTCGTCCCGGTGCTGCAAAGCCAGAAGCCGGATCATGGGCTCTGACGAGAGTCGTCGGCGGCCTTATAGAGTCTGTTACAGAGTCATTTGGGCGCCGGTTGCATGTGCATATCTGCGAATCTCTCTGTCGCCCGGATAAGCTGATCGACAATACCATGTTCGAGGCTTGAATGGCCTGCATCAGGAATAATGTGCAAATCCGCTTGGGGCCAAGCCTTTTTCAGTGCCCAGGCCGTTGAGAGCGGTGTGACAACATCATATCGGCCATGGACAATTGTGCCCGGAATATTGCCGAGCTTGGCTTTGACTTGTTCAAGGAGCCAATTATCGCTGGGGAAAAAGCCCTTATTGACGAAATAATGGTTCTCGATTCGTGCAAAAGCATCAACGAAATCAGCGTCTTCAAAGCGAGGAGGTGCTTGGCCTGTGGTGCGCATTGTAATCGTTTCACCCTCCCAGCAGGCCCATGCGCGCGCAGCTCTAAGCCGCTCGGGGCGATTCTCGGAGACCAATCTTCGATTGAAGGCGGTGAGCAAGTCACCGCGCTCCTCGGGCGGGATTGGTGCGATATATCGCTCATAGGCGTCCGGAAACAGTCGGCTGGCGCCGTCTTGATAGAACCAGTTCAACTCAGCTTTGGAGACGAGGAATATACCTCTTAAAACAAGGCCTAATACGCGCTCGGGATGGGTGACGGCATAAGCGAGCGCGAGTGTTGACCCCCATGATCCGCCAAAAACGAGCCATTTATCGATGCCGAGTTTCTTGCGCAGCATCTCCATGTCTTCAATCAATGCCCAGGTGTCATTTCCGCGCAATTCCGAATGCGGCGTTGATTTCCCGCAGCCGCGTTGATCGGTGAGCAGGATGCGATACCGGTGAGGGTCAAAAAATCGACGCATTTCAGGGCTAGATCCGCCTCCTGGGCCGCCATGCAGTCCGATAACAGGTACGCCACGAGGGTAGCCAGATTCCTCCCAATAGATTTCATGGAGGTCCGACACCCGCAATCGTCCCGTCTGGTGGGTCGGCAAAGGTGGAAACAAGGTGCGACGTGAAAGTGATTTGTTCATAGAACCTTCACCTAAACGTAGTCATAATGCGAATAAAGGCTAGACGCGCAAATAAGTGCGTGTATTGGTAACTTTGTCGTGGGAGTGCTAAGGGTGCACAATGCTTAAGTCCAGCATCATTGTAATATTTGCTGCAGTTTGCGGGCTTGGTGGCTGCGCAACGGTTTCCGTCCTTCCCGGTGCCGGGGTGGTGGAGACGAGCGTGTCTGTCCAACAGTCGGCCCTGCGCGACGCTGTCGCTGAGTTTACCAAAGTCTCGGTCGAACGACACTGGATAGCCGAGGATCGCGGGTTCATGCGCTTTGCACGCGTGCTTGCGCATGGTGAAAGCGCCATAATCGCTGGTGAGGCCGTAGAAGAAACTTATTCCGAGACGATCGGTATCGGCCAACGCAATGCGGGGTCGATTGCGCTCAGCCTGTCGGCCGATGTCAATGATGCCTCCACACTGCTCGCCGCCTTGTCGCAGGCGGCCCAAGCCCTCCTGACCGTTGACGGGGTTGAACGGACGATCACCACGCGTACCGATTTGGTCAGCTTTGAACGCACCTTGGTGCAGGCCCAGAAGGTTCGCCGGACATTCGCCCATGTGTTGCCGCAGATTGATGGCGCCGACACGGCTTCTGTTGATGTGGCGATGGTCAAATTTGATCGGCAGGTTGATCGAGCACGCCAGATTGCTGATCGGCTCGCGCGCGATTACATCAATCGTGATGTGCAGGCCGTCTCATGATTGTTTGCCTTGTCCTTGCAGGCTTTGCCTTGAGCCAGAAAGCAAAACCGGCCTTGGCCCGGGCCCGTGGCAGTGTCCGCTAGCCTCGCTGGGCGCTGATAGACAGATTTCCAACTTTCCCCCTCGACGCGTGCTGGATCGCAGCCTATTCACAACTGTAAGATCAACCTGAAAGAGTTGAGACAGACAGAGGGATGACCGGCACATGATCACAGCAGGCGACGAATATCCAATCCACCAGACCGCAGAGCCTATAGCCGTATCCGGAACCGACCGGAATTTTTACGACCGCTATTTCTTTAATGGCTACAGTGCTGATGGTTCGGTGTTTTTTGCTGCGGCTATGGGTGTCTATCCCCATCTGAATATTATTGATGGGGCGTTCTCTACTCTCAAGGATGGCAAGCAATCCTCTATATATTTCTCTCGCGGGCTTAAAAATGAACGTATGGATACGCAGGTCGGTCCGTTCGCGCTAAATGTTGTCGAGCCGCTCAGGACCATTCATCTCTCGCTTGCAGAGACGGCGGGGATGAGCTGCGATTTGACCTTTTCCGGCCGGTCGTTCCCAATTGAGGAGCCGCGGTTTACATATCGGCAGGGCGGCTCGCGTACCTTGCTTGACGTCACCCGGATGACCCAGAACGGACATTGGGCGGGCCGGTTCACCCTTGACGGCGAGACCATAATGATTGGTCAGGGCTGGTCAGGAACGCGAGATCGAAGCTGGGGTGTCAGACCCATTGGCGCGGCCGAGGGTAATCCGGTGATCCCGTTTGAAATTCCGCAATTCTACTGGCTCTGGACCCCTTTGAATTTCGCTGATCGGTCGTTCTTTTTCCATGTTAATGATGATGCTTATGGCCACCCTTGGAACACGCGTGCTGTGATGGTTGGTGATGGTGGGACTGAACGGGAGCAAGGCCATATGGCCACTGCCAAGGCCGATGTGCGCTATAGGTCTGGGAGCCGACGCGCGGTTGGCTGTACTGTGAATTTTACCGATCGGGACAACCGGTCTGGCAAAGTTGAGATTATCCCGATCGCACAATTCCAGATGAAGGGTGTCGGCTATCGTCACCCGAAATGGACCCATGGCGCCTTCATCAGCGAGGAGCCAAGCTGGGAGCGTGAAGATTGGGTGCCAGATGAGCTGCCATGGGCTGATCCGCATAATTTGCACATCCAGGCTGTCTCAAAAGCAGTGCTGACAGCGCCCGATGGCAGCGTTCACGAGGGCATTGGTAGCCTTGAGCAATTGTTCGCCGGTGCACATGCGCCAAGTGGCTTCAAATCGGTGATGGATGGTGCGCCATGACCAAGCCTGTCGAAGACAAGGCGCTTGCCCGCCAGATTGAAGCTTATCTGTCTGGCCAGATGCCGGACGCCAAAGACTTGCGGATTACCATGTTACGCCGCTTACATGGCGGGGCCTCGCGGCAGACCTATACCATTGATGTTGAATATTCTGACGCCGGAGAGCATGTGACGCGTGGGCTCATCTTGCGCCGCGATCCGCCCGACAGCCTTATTGACACCGAGCGGCGTGTTGAATTCGCGGCTATTCGTTCGATGGAAGGGACGGAGCTGCCAGTGCCCAAAGCGCTCTTTCTCGAAGAGGGCAGTCAGGCGCTCGGCGCACCATTTTTTGTGATGGAGCGGATCGAGACGGGCGTTGCTGCACAGCCTTTCCAACTTGATGCGCTGGACCCGCATCGCGAAAGTCTGGGGCGGCAGGCGTTTCGGCATATTGGTGCAATTGCTGCGGTGGATCCAATGGGCTCGCCGCTTGCCGATCAGATTGATATGCCCGAAGTGGATGCTTGCTGGCAATGTGAGCTTGGTTATTGGGAAAGCGAAATAGACGCCCATGCGCGCAAGCCTGAACCCATTGCCAAGGCAGCGATCCGTCATTTGCGCCGTCATCCGCCGCCGCCTGCGCAGAGACTGTCCATCGTCCATGGTGATTTCCGTGTTGGAAATTTTCTCCATGATGGCGGTGGCCGCATTACGGGCATATTGGATTGGGAGATGGCCCATATTGGCGACCCTTATGAGGATTTCGCATGGATGACGGATATGCTCTGGTCGGGGGGAGATCTGACCCGTGCGGCGGGCCTTGTGCCCTGGCCTGAAGCAATTGGCGAATGGGAGCTGGCGTCAGGCTGTAAGTTCGATTTTGATGCGTTTGAGTGGTGGTCGATCTTTGCGTCCGTAAAAGCACTTGGCATCTGGATCAGTTCGGCCCGCGCCTTTGCAGATGGGGCGAATGATGATCCAATTCTGGCATGGTCGGGCTGGTTTACCCATGCTGCCCATGAGCGAATTTTGAGCGCTCGTCTGTCAGCTAAATATTCAGCCTAGGAGAGAGCAATGAGCGATATGGCAATGATCCTTGATCGTTTGGGAACCAAGCTCTCCGTAGAGGTGAGCCCGCATTTGGAGGGTCATTATGTCGGCGGGCATGTGATTATGGCGGGCTTGCTGACCATGATGGCGGCGGAGCAATTTGATGGACTGGTTGACCGGCTCCTGTCGGATATTGGTGATATGCGGACGCTCCTGACCGATGGTGGTGAGGCGGTTGCCGACACCCGCGTCCGCAGTTTCAAAGTCTCTGTGGTGCAGGCGGCACATGACCGGCTCTCTGCGCAACTCATCGATATGCAAGAACGGATCGAGCTCCTAGATGATGAGGCCTCCAAGGCCCTGAATGCCCGGATCTGGCAATATTTCCGTGAGGGAGCCGAGGCGAGGATGCCTACAATGCCTGATTTTTCTGAAGCGCGCGCGGCCGCCTTGGCCGAACTTGAACAAGCGGGCGGATGAACCGGAATTGGCGCGCCACGCTGTTTGCAGCTGCGCTCTATTTGCTGGTGGGTGCGAATTTGCCCTTTCTTCCGGTTTGGATGGAGGCCGAACGTGGTCTGAGCGGCGGCGAGATCTCCGCCATTATAGCGCTGGCGACGGTGATCCGGATTTTCGCGGGGCCGATGGTGGCCGCCGAGGCTGAACGGCGCGGCTTGCGTGTTGTGCTTGGCGTATTGGCGCTTGTGACAATGCTGTCTTATGTCGCGCTGTACCCCGATGGGTCTTTGGGGCTGGCGGCAATGCTGCTCGTTTTAACTTATATAACTTGGGGGGTTCTGTCGCCCTTGTCCGAGAGCCTGCTGATGGCGGGGACGCAGGAAGGTTGGCCTGATTACGGTATAGCCCGGGCTTTGGCATCGCTTGGCTTTATTCTGTCGAGCCTTGTTGTTGGCGCGTTGGTGCAGCGTTTTGGCGCTGAATGGGCGCTTTGGGCTTTGATCGTAACGTCTTTCGGATTGTGCCTGGCGAGTCTGGTTTTGCCAAAGGACGCGCCGGTGACCGTGCGCCGAAGCGGGTTTCGGCGGACGCTGAAGGAAGGGTTCGGGCTTTATCGGAACCGAAGACTGGTTTTGTTGGCCTTGAGCGTCTCGCTTATCCAGTCCGCGCATGCCTATTATTATAATCTCGGCTCGAATGTCTGGCTTGGCCAAGGGATTGATCCGAACCATTTGGGCGCGCTCTGGTCGGTTGGTGTGGCTGCAGAAGTGATCTTGCTCGTCTTGTCGGGCTGGATGTTTGTGCGCTCGCGCTGGAGCCCGGGCGCATTGATCCTGCTGGGAGGTGGCGGGGCCGTGGTGCGCTGGACGCTGATGGGGTTTGCGCCGCCATTGCCGATGCTTTATGCGCTCCAGACCTTGCATGCGCTTAGCTTTGCTGCGACCCATATTGGTGGTTTGCGCTTCTTGAGCGAGGAAGTTGCGCCGCGCAAAGTGCCTGTGGTGATGGCGATTAATAGCGCGCTCGCATTTGGACCGATGCTGGCCGTATTTGGCCTTTTGGCGGGCTGGTATTACGACTTCGCCGCTGGGCAGAGCGCGGGCGTTCAAGCCCATGGCTACTGGCTGATGGCGGTCATCGCTATCTTGGGCTGTCTATGCTCGGTCCCAATATTGAAACGGGTTAGCCCCAAAGCGCAGGTGGAGGTGGGCTGACGAGACCGTCTGAATAAGACAGTCCATGCATCACATCCTCGGAGAGCCAGAGCGGGCCATCCAAATCGACGAAATCGGCAAGTTGGGCCAGCAAAAGAGCAGGTGCCATTGATAACGAACCGGCCACCATGCAGCCGACCATCACGTTCATATTGGCCGCGCGGGCGGCTTGCAGCATGAGGATGGCTTCGGTCAGGCCGCCCGTCTTGTCGAGCTTGATATTCACAGCGCCATATTTGCTCGCCAGTTCCGCGATATTGCCAGATGTATGTGCGCTCTCATCGGCGCAAAGTATGATCGGGCTGGAAATGTCCAATAGCACGTCATCTGCATTGGCGGGCAAGGGTTGCTCGATCAGGACCACGCCGAGGTCTGCCGCGCGGGCAAGAAACGCTTCAAAGCCGCCGACATCCATTCCCTCATTGCCATCGAGAATAAGGCGTGCCTCCGGACGTGCGGTATGAACCGCTTCGAGACGGGCGAGGTCATCTGTTCCGCCAAATTTCAGCTTGAGCAGGTTCCCCGGGACGGATCTGGCCGCCTGCGCCATTTGTTCGGGCGTATCGAGTGTTACGGTTACGGCCGTTTGAACGGGCTCTGGTTCTGGCAATCGGGCTAATTTCCAGACAGGTTTGGCGGCCCGTTTGGCCTCCAGGTCCCACAAAGCACAATCAAGCGCGCATCTGGCAGCGCCAGCAGGCAGAAGGCCTTGTGCATCCTGGCGTGTCAATCCGCCTTCTATGTCTTTGCGGCAGGCCTCAATCTGCGCCACCACCGAGGCGCAGCTTTCGCCGTAACGCCCATAAGGTACGCATTCGCCGCGTCCGGAAATGCCGTGCGCCTCAAGCTCGATTGTTACAGTCCGTGCCTGAGTTTTTGAGCCGCGAGAAATTGCAAAGGCGGTTCGCAGGGGACGCGAATGTTCTTGTATTATCAGCTTCATCGCGCGCTTATAACCCGAATTGATTAAATTTGAACGAGTTCGACCCTCTGTCCTTAACGATGATTTGGTAAGATGGCAGCGGAAAACAGGGACAGATGGCTACACAAGCGCACATAGATATCAGCGTCACCAATACGGATGGTTGTCTGATGATTTCCCCACGCGGGGACTGGACCGTCTATACGATCGGGTCGGTGGACGAGCAATTACGCGCTTTGCCCAAGACGCATTGCCCTCCAATTATCGACCTTGGCCAGTTGGAGACCATTGATACGGCAGGGGCCTATCTACTCGACCGGACTGCCCACCAGACAAGCGAGATGCCCGAAGCGCTAAAAATTATTGGCAGCCATGAGACAGCCGAGCGTCTGCTCGATCAGGTCCGTCAGGCACGCCAGAAGGCACCGCCAATGCCCACCCGGGAATATGGTTTTGTCGATTGGCTCGGGCGGATTGGCGGCGGAACGGTTGAAGGCCTTCGCGAAGGGGTACGCACCTTGTCTTTTGTCGGGCAAACCGTTTCGGTCTGTGCCGGATTGATTGTCCGGCCTTCGAAGTTCCGCACGACGGCGACGGTCTCTGTGATGGAAGAGGCGGGGCTGGATGCGATCCCGATTGTTATGTTCCTGACATTCTTTGTCGGTATGGTGGTGGCCTTTATTGGTGCGACCACGCTTGGCTCATTTGGTGCGACGATTTTTACGGTCGAGCTTGTCGGCTTTTCCATGCTGCGTGAATTTGGTGTGATTCTGACCGCGATTATTCTGGCTGGCCGGACCAATAGCGCATTTACAGCACAGATCGGCGCGATGCGGATGCGGCAGGAAGTGGATGCGATGCAGGTGCTGGGGCTTGACCCAATGGAAGTGCTGGTTGCACCGCGCGTGATTGCGATGTTGGTGATGACGCCAATTCTGGCTTTTTTGGCCACGATTGCGGGCATATTTGGTGGACTTATCGTTAGCTGGTTGGCGCTTGATATTGGCCCAACCCTGTTTTTGAGCCGACTTGTCGCCACTGTTCCAATCGAGAATTTCTGGGTCGGCATGTCCAAAGCGCCTTTCTTTGCCATGGTGGTTGCTCTGATCGGCTGCCGACAAGGGCTTGGCGTTGGCGGCTCGGTTCAGTCACTGGGCACATCGACCACCAATTCCGTGGTTCAGGCGCTGTTCTCGATTATCGTTATCGACGCTATTTTTGCCATGTTCTACATGCAGTTGGGCATATAATTATGGCTCTGCAAACGGTTATATCTTCGAAACCAGAGGCTGCGGGTGAAGCGCCGCCTGCCATTCGGGTGCGCGGGATCGTCAATCGCTTTGGTACCCATACCGTCCATGACGGGCTCGATCTTGATGTCCATCAGGGCGAGGTCATCGGTGTGATCGGGCCGTCGGGCTGCGGCAAATCTGTTCTTCTCCGGGCTATTGTCGGGCTACGGCCACCGCAAGCAGGCATGATTGAAATTTTCGGGCGTAATCTGGCAGGCCTCAGCCCATCCGAGCGCAAGCTTGAGGAACGAAACTGGGGCGTCATGTTCCAGGATGGTGCCTTGTTTTCCAATCTCACCGTGCTCGAAAACGTCATGGTGCCTTTGCGCGAGCATGTTGAAATGCCGGTCGAATTGATGCGTGAGCTGGCCGATATGAAAATTCGCATGGCCGGGCTTGGAAGCGACGCGGGTGACAAGTTCCCGTCCGATCTGTCAGGTGGAATGCGCAAGCGGGCGGCCTTGGCGCGTGCCTTGGTGCTTGATCCGCGTTTGCTTTTTCTTGACGAGCCGACGGCCGGGCTCGACCCGATTACGGCGGGCCGGTTTGACGGCCTTGTGCGCGAATTGCAGCAGGCCATGGGGCTTACCGTTTTTCTGGTGACCCATGATCTCGATACTTTGGCGGCGACATGTGACCGGATCGCGGTGCTTGGTGAAAAGCGGCTCCTGGCGGTTGGTACAATGGATGAGCTGCGTGAAAACCCGCATGACTGGATACAGGAATATTTCTCAGGGCCGCGCGGACGCGCCGCAGCCGCTGGATATAAGTAGGAGTAGGACCGATGGAAACCAAAGCAAATTTTGCACTGATTGGCGCACTTGTTATCGCCACCGTGATTGCCTTTGCGGGCTTTACGCTGTGGCTTGGCCAGTCGCAATTCCAGCGTGACTTCGATGTCTATGACATTATCTTCGAGGGACCGGTAACGCTCGAAGCGGGCGCGTCGGTGCGCTTTAACGGTATCAGTGTGGGCGAAGTGACGCGCGTTGCCATTGACCGCTCGAATGACAAAATGGTCCGCGCGCGTGTCCGTATTGATAGCGATACGCCGGTTCGGAGGGATTCGGTCGCTGAAATCTTACTCGCGGGGATTACCGGGCAGACATTTGTACAGATTCTAGCGGGATCACCCTCGGCTGCTCTACTTGAGCGGGGGGCAGGGGAGACGGTCCCAGTGATAAAGTCAGTGCCAAACCCGTTGGCCGAGCTTTTCGCAGATGGTGCCAAAATTCTTGAGACCGCCAATGACAGTCTTGCAAATGTCAGTGAAGTTCTGAGCGATGATAATGTGACCTCCTTCTCTGCGCTGCTTGAAAATCTTGAAACCTTCTCGGCCAGTATTGCTGACGATAAAGGTTTGACCGGCGATCTCAGCGAGACGCTTTCCAGTGCCCAAGCGGCCGCAGATGCGATTGCCGAGGCGGGCACTGCGGTGGCTGAACTCAGTGCCAATGCGGACGCCAATCTTGCTGTTCTGACCAGCGATATTCGAACTGTTCTGGGTGATTTACAGACCACGATTGCGCGTGCCAATACAGTGCTCGATACGGCCAATGGCTCTGTCGCCGCTGCGGGCACGGTGCTTGAGGGACCTGCCGTTCAAACGCTTGAAAACGTTGCAGTGGCCACGCAAGACTTCCGTATTTTGATGGCCCGGCTTGACAGTCTTGTCCGTGAGCTTGAACAAAATCCGCAAGCGCTTATCGCGGGCAATCCGCAACCCTATGAAGGAGGGCGTTAGAGATGACACGCTTTTTTGCAATCATGGCTATGGTCGTAGGCCTTGGCGCCTGTGTCTCCGTTCTGCCTGAGCCGGAAACGCCGAGCGCGCTCTACCGGTTTGGCCCGACGGCGGAAGTTGCTGGCTTGCAGCTAGATCGAAATGTGCTGATCAGTCAGCCTGAAGCACCGCGCGTTCTGGCCGGTGTCGAAATCGCTGCGCGTGACGAGGCCGGGGCTGTGCGTATTATTAAGGGCGTTGAATGGGCCGATCGTGCGCCGCGCCTTTTGCAGCTTACCTTGCTCGATATGCTCAATGGTGACGGGCTTGGCCATGCGCTTCTGCCTGAAAGCGGGGCGCTGGCGGACTATCATCTGTCATGGCGGCTGGCTGAGTTTTCCTTGCAAGGGAACACGGCAACGGCGAGTGTGGAATACATCCTGATCGATGCGAAAACGCGGCAGGCTCTGGTTCAGACCACTGCGAGCGTTGACATTGATGCGCGCGGCTCAAGCGCCTCGGCGCGGGCTGAAGCTATGGCCGAAGCGGGGCGGCGCGCGGTTGAAGCGGGTGCCCGTTTTCTGGTCGACGAGCTTGGACCGAGCCTACAGAACTAGAATGCATACGGGCTAATTCTCGGTCATCGACGAAATTGAGGCTAGCAAAGCGGCATGTGACTGTTATTTAACAGCCATGAGCTGCAACGATTCCCGTTTGGCGGTGAAACGTAATTGGCGCTGTTATGTCCGAGCCTGTCGCAACTGAATTAACCGCAAGGCCGCCGGGCGGGCTGCCAAAGGTCGAGTTCGTCGTGCTGATCGCTTCGATGATGGCGCTCAACGCGCTGGCCATCGACATTATGGTCCCGGCGCTTGACGATATCGGAGCGTCTTTCCAGCTTGCCAATGCGAATGATCAGCAGCTTGTCATGTTCGCCTATGTGCTGGGCTTTGGCATGCCGCAATTGATATGGGGGCCGGTGTCGGACCATTATGGCCGCCGCGCGCTGTTGCTGATCTCGCTCATTGGCTATGGCGTGTTCGGCCTGGTGTGCGTCTTCTCACAGAGCTTTTCGGGGCTGCTGCTTGCGCGTTTTCTGATGGGCGTGTTCTCTTCGGCCGGGCGGGTTGTCGCCGTGTCCGTGGTGCGCGACGTTTATGAAGGGCGCGGCATGGCGCAGATTATGAGCTTTGTGATGATGGTGTTTATGACCGTACCCAT
>CALLUH010000063.1 GCA_938011445.1 uncultured Hyphomonadaceae bacterium | reverse complement strand
GCTGCTTGCGCGTTTTCTGATGGGCGTGTTCTCTTCGGCCGGGCGGGTTGTCGCCGTGTCCGTGGTGCGCGACGTTTATGAAGGGCGCGGCATGGCGCAGATTATGAGCTTTGTGATGATGGTGTTTATGACCGTACCCATCCTCGCGCCGGCCATTGGGCAGGTAATTTTAGGCTTTGGGCCGTGGCCGTGGATTTTCTATGTTCTCGTGATTTATGCGGTGGTCATTGCGCTCTGGTCAGTTGCGCGACTGCCGGAAACCTTGCCGCCCGAACGCCGCAAGCCACTTAGCTTTGCGAGCGCTTTTGCTGCCTATAGGACGGTGCTGAAAACCCGTGTGGCGTGCGGTTATGTGCTCGCTAGCGGCATTCTGTTTGGCGGTCTGTTCGCCTTTATCTTTTCCATTGAGCAGGTTATGCGCGAAGTGTTCGATCGCGGGGCCGAGCTTGGTTTCTGGTTTGCGCTTGTCTCGATCGGGCTGGCGGCGTCAAATTTCTTAAATGCGGTGCTCGTCAAGCGTGTGGGGATGCGGCGGCTCTCTCATATCGCGGTGACGGCCTTTGTCGGCCTGGCACTGATCAACCTCATAGCCATGCTGACTTATGGTCCGATCTTCGCTATCTTCATGCCGCTGATGATGTTGACCTTTGGCACCATCGGCATGATCGGCTCGAACTTTAATGCCATTGCCTTGGAGCCGCTCGGCGAGATTGCGGGCACGGCCAGCGCCGCGCTCGGCTTTGCGACGACAACGCTCGCAGGTGGGCTTGGCTATCTCATCTCCAGCCAGTTTGACGGTACGGTCTTACCATTGCTTATCGGCTTTACAGGGCTTGGTCTTGTTTCCCTGATCGCCCTGTTTGTCACCGAGAAGGGCAGGTTATTCAGGACGGGATAATCACTCAGCCCGCTCCAAATGCGCCCGCTCGACCACATCCACGACATCGCCCATAATTTCCGTAATCTGGTAATCCTTCGGCGTGTAAATCCGTGCAACCCCCATCTGTTTCAGCGCCAGCGCGTCTTCGGGTGGAATGATGCCGCCCACGACCAGCGGCACATCAAGCCCCCCTTTGCGCATCTGCGCAATCGTCTCGCGCACAAGATCAAGGTGGCTGCCGGAAAGGATAGAGAGGCCCAGAATATGCGCGTCCGCTGCCTTGGCTTGGGCAACAATATCTTCGGGCGTAAACCGGATGCCCTCATAGACCATATTCATGCCGCAGGCGCGGGCGCGGCTGGCGATCTGTTCTGCACCATTGGAATGCCCGTCGAGGCCCGGTTTGCCGAGCACATAGGTCAATTGGCGACCGAGGCTTTCGGACAAGGCTTCGACCCGCGTCCGCACCGCTTCAATGTCCTCATCCTCGCCTGCATCGACCATAAGCGCCACGCCCGTCGGCCCGCGGTATTCGCCGAAAACCTCGCGCAAAGCCTGCCCCCATTCGCCTGTGGTCACGCCCGCTTTGGCCGCTTGGATTGACGGCTCCATAATGTTTGCACCCGAGCCTGCCGCGTCTTTGAGGGCGGAGATCGCCGCCTCCACCGCAGCCCCATTGCGCGCCTTGCGCCACGCCTCCAGCGCTTTAACGGCTTCAGCTTCAACGGCTGGATCAACCGTCTGGATGGCCGCTTCACCCGCGCTAAGCGGACTTGTCGCTGTCGTCGTATAAGCATTGACGCCGATAACTTTCTGCACGCCCGCTTCGATGGCCTGAATGCGCTCGACATGCGCGCCGACAAGGCTTTCTTTCATGTACGGCACAGCGGCAATCGCGCCGCCGCGTGTGTCAATGTCGGCGAGGGTGGCGCGAGCCTCAGTCTTGAGCGCTTCGGTTTTCGCCTCGATAACATGGGAGCCATCGAACAGATCTTCATATTCCAGCAAGTCCGTTTCCAGCGCGAGGATTTGCTGTAGACGCAGCGACCATTGCTGGTCCCAAGGGCGGGGCAGGCCGAGCGCTTCATTCCATGCGGGCAATTGCAAGGCGCGGCAGCGGGCGCGTTTTGAGAGGGTGACGGCGAGGGCTTCAATCAGGATACGGTAGACATTGTTTTCCGGCTGCGGCTCGGTCAGGCCCAGCGAGTTGACTTGCACACCATAGCGGAACCGCAGCGCTTTTTCGGAGGTGACGCCATAGCGCTCGCGGCCAATCTCTTCCCATAAATCGACGAATGCCCGCATCTTGCAAAGCTCGGTGACAAAGCGCACGCCGGCATTGACGAAGAAGGAAATCCGCCCGAACACTGTCTCGAAATCCTCCTCCGGCACCACGCCGCCCGCTTTGACCGCATCCAGCACAGCGCAGGCTGTTGCCAGCGCATAGGCAAGCTCTTGCTCCGGTGTCGCGCCTGCCTCTTGCAAATGATAGGAGCATACATTCATCGGGTTCCATTTGGGCACTTCGGTATAGCACCATGTCACCATATCCGTAATGAGACGCAGACTTGGCTCGGGCGGGAAGACATAGGTGCCGCGCGAAAGATATTCCTTGATGATGTCGTTCTGGGTTGTGCCGCGCAGTTTCTTGCGATCATCTCCGCGTTCGTCGGCGAGGGCGACATAAAGCGCA
The DNA here is from genome assembly GCA_938011445.1 of uncultured Hyphomonadaceae bacterium. Classification (GTDB taxonomy): domain Bacteria; phylum Pseudomonadota; class Alphaproteobacteria; order Caulobacterales; family Hyphomonadaceae; genus CALLCD01. The sequence continues at coordinate 1,904 of CALLUH010000063.1, read as the reverse complement.
AGCAGCCATGCCGCAGGTGCGTTGATCGTCATGGATGTGTTCATCTCTTCAAGCGGAAGCCCGTCAAACAACGTGCGCATATCGCCGAGATGGGCGACAGGCACGCCGACTTTGCCGACCTCGCCGCGTGCGAGAATATGGTCTGCGCCAAAGGCCGTTTGGGTCGGCAGATCAAATGCAATGGAAAGGCCGGTTTGCCCACGCGCCAGATTTTCGCGGTAAAGCGCGTTGGATGCGGCTGCGGTCGAGTGACCGGCATAGGTACGGAAAATCCAAGGGCGGTCGGCGGCGTGTTGATAATTATCCATAATTGTCGCCTGCCCCTGTCGCTCGATGTTGCAATGCAGCATGAGGTGTGGGGAACCGTTTGGCAAGGTGACGTGTACGTAAACGTCACTCAGTTATGATTATGTGAATAAAACATTTATTGAACACATGTAAAAATGCATAACTGTTTCGCGATTTGTGGCCTTCTCTTCGTATGAAAACCTGCCATATCTCGCGTCCAGTTTGGAGTTCTGCCATGACCGATCTTATTGGCTTTTTCGCCGCGTCCCTGACCACGCTTTCTTTTATTCCGCAGGCCGTTCTGGTCGTGCGGTCGGGCAATACGCAAGGGGTCTCCTTGCTGATGTATGCGCTGTTTACGCTCGGAGTTTCGGGCTGGTTGACCTATGGTGTGTTGACCCAAGCGCTTCCGATCATTCTGTCGAATTCGATCACGCTCTGTCTGGCGACAACCATTCTCGGCCTCAAAGTGCGCGATACTGTGCGTGCCCCAGCGAGATTTGGCCCTATCGGTCGCACTTTAGACGGCGCTCATCGACATGCTCGCGGTGTGTCGCAATAAGTTTTTTCAGCTTGGGCTCGATCATATTCACACAGAAGGGGCGCTCGGGCGCTGTGAAATAGTAATTTTTGTAAGCATCCGAGACCGCGCGGAAGCCGGAAAACTTAAGCGCTTGCGTAATAATGGTTTGGCCATGCCGTTCGGCCAGTGTTTCGAGGAGTGTCGCAGCTCGAAGCGCTTGGCCGTCCGAGAACACATAAACTGCGCTGCGATACTTGTGCCGCATTGAATGATCCGACGCGCTGGCATGGGTCAACAGATGGATCTCGATCAGGGTTTCAAGCGGGATCTGTTGGGGGTCAAAATGGACGAGTACGCCTTCGGATTCAGCGCTGTTTTCGCCCTCGGACGTGATCCAGCCAGAGTGCACTTCGCTCACCCCGCGCAGCGATTGGAACACCGCTTCGGTGCACCAATGGCAGCCGCCTCCCAATCCGACTTTCTCCATCATATCTGCCATCAAACCAACGCCCAAGGGGCAGCCCGCGCCACATCTGCGCCAATATAGGTGTAATAGATCCGTTGCACCATCCGCGTTACCGGCCCCGGCCTGCCAGTACCGATCAGGGTATCATCGAGCTTGAGCACGGGGGCGATCACAGCGCCCGTCGAACTGGTAAAACTTTCGGCGGCTGATTTGGCTTGGGCGACGCTAAAGGCGCGTTCTTCAATTTTGAGGCCCGCATCGGATAGGAGCCCAAGCAATGTTTGCCGCGTGATCCCCGGCAGAAGCGCGGCTGAAAGATCGCGCGTTACCAGCGTGCCGTTGTCGAGCACGATCCAGGCATTTGCCGAGGCCGCTTCGGTAATCAGCCCGTCCTCGTGCATATAGGCTGTGTGCGCGCCTGCGCGGCGGGCTTGGCGATAGGCAAGCGACTGGGAGAGCAGCTGGGTTGTTTTCATGTCCCGCCGCGTCCAGCGCGTGTCTTCGAGTGTGATGGCCGTGATCCCGTCGCGGGCAACCTCGCCGATAAGCTTTCTATCCGTGGTGAACATGAAAAGTGATGGGGTGAATGTCTCTGGTCCGTAAAAGTCGCGATGGCCATAGTCTCCG
>CALLUH010000062.1 GCA_938011445.1 uncultured Hyphomonadaceae bacterium | reverse complement strand
GGTCGTGGCCTATATGACCCAAGGCGGCCGCAAAATGGTTTATGCCGTGGGTGATCAGGCCAAGCTGATGCTTGGCAAGACGCCGGTGAATATGGAAGCCATCCGGCCCATGCGCGATGGTGTCATTGCCGATTTTGATGTTGCCGAGGAAATGATCAAGCATTTCATCCGCAAAGTGCATAATCGGCGCGCTTTTGTCTCCCCACTCATCATTATCTGCGTGCCCAGTTCGGCAACCAATGTCGAGCGGCGTGCGATCCACCAGTCTGCGCTTGCCGCAGGTGCCCGTGAAGTCCAGCTGATCGAGGAGCCAATGGCGGCGGCGATCGGGGCCGGGCTGCCGATTGAAGATCCGGCTGGTTCCATGGTGGTTGATATTGGCGGCGGCACCGCCGAAGTTGCCGTCCTGTCGCTTGGTGGCATTGTCTATTCGCGTTCGGTCCGTGTCGGCGGCGACAAGATGGACGAAGCGATTGTGAACTATTTGCGCCGCGAAGAGAGATTGCTGATCGGCGAGATGTCCGCCGAACGCATCAAGAAGGAGATCGGTACGGCCAAAGCTCCGGAAAAGGGCTCAGGGATGACGCTTGCCATTCGTGGACGCGGTACGCTCGATGCTGTACCCAAGGAATCCGAAGTGAACGAAGCCATGGTCGCCGAGGCTCTGCGTGAGCCGGTTACAGAGATTGTGGATGCCATCAGAATTGCGCTTGAAGCCATGCCGCCCGAGCTTGCGGCCGATATTGTGGATCGGGGCATCGTGCTGACCGGTGGCGGTGCGCTTTTGCGTAATCTGGACAGTGTCATTCGCGAGCAAGCAAAATTGCCTGTCATGATCGCCGATGATCCGCTAAAATGCGTCGTAAACGGGTGTGGCCTGGTTCTTGAAAACTATGCCAAGATGAAGGGCGTTTTGTCGCCTGAAGTATAATAGCCGCTTCAATCATGTGTGGGTGAGCACAAATCGTAAGATGTCCCGCCGCCGGTTTGAATTGTTGCTAGGAGGTAATTGACATGTCCCGTCAGACCGGATCAGGCCGACAAAGTCGCCCCATGCGGACATTGGGATATGGCGTGCTTCTGGCCGTCGGTCTGGGACTTGTTCTCATGCAATCTGCGCCAAGTATTGACCAATGGTTCAACCCCGCCCGGACCGCGGTGAGTGACCAATTGGCGGCCGGGAATGGTGTGGGCTGGTTGTCCCGAATAACCGGCCAAACAGGGCAAAACGCGCGTATTAAGGAGTTAGAGGCCGAGATCCGAGACCTTGAACGTTGGCGTGCGGCAGCGATTTCCATGGCCGAACGCATGGAAGCCTATGAGACGATATTGAACCTTCAGGGCGAGCCGCCGGTGCGGGGGGTAACGGCGCGGATTGTTGCTGAGAGCGATGGGCCGTTCTCGCAAACATTGCTCGCCAATGCCGGACAGGTTCATGGCGTTGAACCGGGCTTTGTTGCGGTCAATGAAGGTGGGCTTGTTGGCCGCGTCATCCAGCTTGGCGCACGGTCGGCGCGGATTCTCGAAGTGACCGATTTTAATAGCCGTGTGCCAATTCTGGGCGAACAGAGCGGTGTGCGGGCGATCATGTATGGGGGCAGAAATGGGCGCGGTGCGCTCGAAGATCTGCCCGAAGAGGACCGTTTTATTGAAGGTGAACGGCTTTTGACTTCCGGCGAAGGCGGGGCGTTCCCGCGCGGTCTGGTGGCGGGTTCGGCGGTGATGCGTGGGGGCCTTTGGCAAGTGGATTTTGCCGCCCATAAGGGCCGTGTCGGCTTTGTCCGGCTGATCCCCGAGCGGGCTATTCTGCCACCCGAGGAGGATCCGGCCGATACGCTGGTTGCGGAAAGTGATGTCCAGATAGATACAGGCGCAGGTACGCGTCGGGTCGGTCAATAATGGTAAGCTGGTCCCGCTCGGCAATGCAGAGTTCGGCTTGGGGGCGTACCCATCCAAACACGCGGCTGATGGCGGGCGCGGCTTTGATCACGCTCGTGGGATTGTTCGGGCTGACGCCGAAATCTGTTTTCGGGATTGAGCTCGTCTGGCCTTTTGCTGCGCTATGGGGCGCGGCGGGCTGGGCTTCGGTTGGTTTGTCGATCAGGCCGATGTTGTTATTATGTGTGTACGGACTGTTTCAGGACATGTCCTTTGTCAGTCCGTTTGGCTCGTTCATGCTGGTCAATCTGGTCACTTATGGGGCAGCATCGCTGGTAAGCGAAACTCTTGATGTCGAGACAGATCCGGTCAAAGCTGTGCTCGTTGCCGCATTTGCGATGGGTGTCGGCTTTACGCTCATGTGGGTGATGGCTGGGGCCAGGATCGACTATGTGGCGAGCCTGCTGCTTGCCTATATTGTAACGCTCATTCTCTTCGTGCCGGTTGCGCCACTGTTTCGTCTGGGTGGGCGTCCGGGTGATCGGGGGTTTCGCCGATGAGCGACTTACGCGATCTCGATTTTGAATTTTCACGCCGCACCATGTTGGCCGCAGGGGCAGGCGGGGTAGTCTGGACCACGCTCCTGGCGCGCCTGTTCCAATTGCAGGTATTGGAGGGCGACCGCTATGCCAGCCTCGCGGCGGAAAACCGCGTCAAGCTCGAACTGGCCCCGCCCCAGCGTGGGCGCATCCTTGATCGCTTCGGCACCCCGCTTGGGGCCCATCGCCGCGCGGGCCGCGTCACTCTGATCGGTGAACAGGTTGAAGATGTGCCCGCTACGCTGCGCCGGATTGCTGAACTGATTGACCTGCCGGCCGACCGTCAGGAACGTATCATCCGAGAGACCGCCCGTCAGGCAAGCTTTGTGCCCGTTATCGTTGCTGAAGAGCTGACCTATGAGGACTTTGCGCGGATGAATGTCCATGCGGTCAGCCTGCCCGGCGTGCGCGTTGAGATGGCGTCTACCCGCTCTTATCCGCGTGGCCGGGACTTTGCCCACGTGCTTGGCTATGTTGCCCGTGCCAGCGAGCGGGATCTGGGGCGTCTGACGGAGGGTGCCAATCCGTCCGAAACCGAGTTGATCCGGCGTTTGTTCAAACATCCTGACATGCGCACGGGCCGTCTGGGGATTGAGTATCTCGCCGAAGAATGGCTGCGCGGCACGGTGGGCCGTCACCGTGTTGTCACCAATGCCGCCGGACGCGTCATCGAGGAATTGCCAAGTGATGATCTTGCCCCTGAAGCGGGCCGCGATGTTTCGATCACGATTGATGCAGATTTGCAGCGCGCCGCGATTGAACGCTTTGGCGACGAATCCGGCGCGGCGGTCGTTATTGACATTGAAAGCGGCGATATTCTCGCACTGGTCTCGACACCGACTTATGACCCGAATGATTTCGTCAACGGCATCTCGACCAGCGATTATAATGCCTTGCGCGAAAATGATCGCTCTCCTCTGTTCCACAAGGCTTATGATGGTCTTTATCCGCCCGGCTCCACGTTCAAAATGGTGGTTGCCGCAGCGGCGCTGGCCACTGGTGCGGTAACACCGGAACAAAGGGTCTATTGTCCGGGGCATTACTGGTTTGCCGGACGTAAATGGCACTGCTGGAAACGCGGCGGGCATGGCTCGGTGAATATGCATAGCGGCATCAAGGGCTCATGTGACGCGTATTTCTACGAGGTCGCGCGGCTAACAGGTGTCGAGGAAATTGCCAAAATGTCCCGCCAGTTCGGCTTTGGCCATCGCTGGGATATTGGTGTCACCGGCGGCAAGGCGGGCGTTGTTCCCAATGATGCATGGAAACGCGAAGCGCTTGGCGAGCAATGGTATGAAGGTGAAACGCTGAATTTCGGGATCGGGCAGGGCTATCTCAATGCCTCTCCGCTCCAGCTCGCCTTGATGACCGCGCGCATCGCCACCGAGGGCCGCGACATTCGCCCCAATCTGATCGGCGTCGGCCCGCGCCCAACCGAGGCGGAGGTGCCCGCTTCCAGTCTTGATCCGGAGATTATGCAACGTATGAAAGCGGGCATGTTCGGGGTCACATCCGAACCAGGGGGCACCGCGCGCAGCTCTGGCGATCTTGGCCTTGGTGGCCCACGCCTTGCTGGCAAAACCGGTACCGCTCAAGTGCGCCGCATCACCACCGAAGAACGCAATTCCGGCGTCCGCAAAGGCGCCACGCTGGACCGTAAATTGCGCGATCATGCCCTGTTCGTCGCCTATGCTCCGGCCGACGACCCGAAATATGCGATCTCTGTTATTGTCGAACACGGTGAGGGCGGCTCGCGCGCGGCTGCGCCTGTGGCCCGCGACATTCTCGCCTATGCCCTGAAAACGGATTCGCGGCGCGCGCCGGCCTATCGCCAGACTGCCCAGCGCTCGGACACGCCCGCCAGCAGCCGAGGCACGCCATGAGCTGGTCAGGCGAAATACGCACCTCTGCGCCCAGCCGTGCACGCCGCTTCGGACGGCAAAACAATTTCGACAAGCTCGCCCGCATGCCATGGGGTCTTGTTGCGCTGATTGTTGGCCTCGCTATTTTCGGCACCGCCATGCTTTATTCGTCCACTGCGACCAATCCAGCCAGCGCTGATTTGCCAATGAAGCATTTTACCCGCTTCCTGATCTCTTTCGCCTTGATGATGGGCCTTGCGCTGGCTCCGATCTCTTATTGGAAACGGGCGGCATTTCCCGCCTATGGTGTGGCCTTGCTGCTCCTGATCGGCGTCGAGTTTTTCGGCGATACGGGCGGCGGAGCCGAACGCTGGCTCGAACTTGGCCCGCTCCGCTTGCAACCTTCGGAGTTTATGAAGCTCGCCCTCGTTATGGCAGTAGCTCATTATTACCAGATCACACTGCGCGACAATTCTGGCGGTTTTCTGATCCATTTGCCCGCTTTTGCCATGGTGCTTGCGCCCGCCGCGCTTATCTTGCGCCAGCCTGACCTTGGCACAGCATTGACTGTGGTTGCGGCCGGGCTTGTCATGATTTATTTTGCCGGTCTTTATTGGCGGCTTATCTTGCTCGCGCTGATTGGTGGGCTGGCCGGTGCGCCCTTTGCCTATTTCTATGTCCTTAAAGACTATCAGCGCGCGCGTGTTGAAACTTTGTGGAACCCCACCGCCGATCCGCTTGGGGCAGGCTATCAGTCCGAGCAGGCCAAAATCGCCATTGGCTCTGGTGGCTGGGACGGGAAAGGCTTTACACAAGGCACCCAGAGCCAGCTTGATTTCATTCCCGAACAGCATACCGATTTCATCTTTACCGTCATGGCCGAAGAGTTTGGTTTTCTCGGCTCGGCCTCCATGCTGCTGGTCTGGGCGACCGTAATTGTCTGGGGCTTTCTGATCGCTATGCGTTGTAATTCCAGTTTTGGCCGTTTTGCCGCGATTGGTGCGGTTGCGACCATCGCCTTTTATGTCGCCTTCAATGTCGGCATGGTTGCAGGCCTCTTGCCGGTTGTCGGCATCCCTATGCCGCTGATCTCTTATGGCGGTACGGCCATGCTCACCGTAATGGCTGCCTTCGGCCTGATCTTGTCGGTCCATCTGCACAGAGACGTCAAAGCCCCCTAAGCTGGAATAATCTCACCATACCGACGTGTTTGCGTTGACCTTTTGTGCGCGGTCTTTAGAGTTTGCGCAAAATAATATTAATGTTGGGAGGCGCAGCGCATGGCCACAATTGGTCGTAAGACAGACACTTGGGGGTCGAAATTCGGTTTCATCATGGCCGCCGTTGGCTCGTCTGTGGGGCTTGGAAATTTCTGGCGCTTTCCTTTCACGGCGGGTGAAAATGGTGGCGCGGCCTTCATCATCATCTATCTGGCCTGTGTCATCCTGTTCGGCTTGCCGGTCCTGATGGCTGAATATGCCATTGGGCGAAAGTCCGGCCAGTCGGCAATTTCCGGTGTTGAAACGCTCGCCGCCGCAGAGGGCAAAAACAGCAATTGGGTGGCCATGGGTTGGATTGGCTCGCTTGCAGCTTTCTTTATACTGACATTCTATGTCGTTATCTCGGGCTGGATTCTCGCCTTCATCCCGCAAGCCTTTGGCGGGGTGTTTGGCGGCTTTGCCGAGGAGGCTGCCCGCCTGACCGCTGAAGCCCGCACTTTGGACCCAAATGCCGAAGAGGTGACCATTGGCGCGGTATCAGGCGCAAATTTCGGCAGTACGATTGGCAATACGGGTGGCATGTTGTTTGCGCTTTTCGCTTTTGTTGCGGTCAATGTGTTTATCGTCTCGCGGGGGGTGAAGGGCGGCATCGAGCGCGCTGCAACCATTCTCATGCCTGCCTTCTTCGTGCTCCTCATCGGCATTGTTATTTTTGCTCTGGTTGTTGGTGATGGGGCGCAGGCTGCGTCTTTCTTGCTCTCGCCGGACTTCTCCAAGGTCGGGTTCGGAACCTTTCTTGCTGCCATCGGGCAAGCCTTTTTCTCGATTGGCGTCGGCTCATGTCTGATGATGACCTATGGCTCTTATCTGTCTGCTGATACCAGCATTCCGCGCTCGTCTGTGATTATTGCGGGCGCTGATACGTTCGTTGCGATTATTGCCGGTTTTGCGATCTTCCCGCTCGTTTTCGCCTTTGGTGCAGATGTTGCGGCGGGGCCGGGCCTGTTCTTTGTGTCCCTTCCTATGGCTTTTGCGCAGATGCCATTTGGTGATCTGATTGGCGGTGCGTTCTTCACCCTTGCGCTGTTTGCTGCCTTAACCTCGTCGATCTCGCTGATGGAAGTTGGCGTGTCATGGCTTGAGGAACGTCAAGGGGTCACCCGTTTTGGCGCGTCGGTCGGGGTGGGCTTTGTCCTCTTTATGATCGGGGC
>CALLUH010000061.1 GCA_938011445.1 uncultured Hyphomonadaceae bacterium | reverse complement strand
TCAATGCTTTCAGCAATGTCTGCGCGTGTCGCGAGGGGGCCGTGGCCCGGGATGATCTTCGTTTCCTCGTTTGCAGTTTCATGAGCGATACGCATGGCGTTCAGAAAGCCCTCGACTGTGCCGCCCGACGATACGTCGATAAACGGGAAATTGCCGACAAAGAACACGTCGCCCATGTGAAGCACATTCGCTTCTTCAAACATCACCATGGCATCGCCATCCGTGTGTGCGTCCGGTGTGTGGAAGACTTTGATGGTCTGTCCGTTCTGATGGAGCGTGATGTCATCATCAAAAGTAATCGTTGGCCATGCTTCAGGCACCGAGGCGGGTGTGTTCCGCTCATTTCCGAGCAGGGTCGTGTTCTGGTCTTGCGAAACCCGTGTGCGAAAATTGTCATGTGCGATAATGGTGGCCCCGAAATTTGCATTACCCCCCGTATGGTCTCCATGCCAGTGGGTGTTGACAAGGAAGGTCGGTGCACCGCCAGCAATCTCGTTAATCTTTGCAAGATTTTGTGGTGCGATGCGGGCAAATTGGCTGTCGATAACAAGAACGCCGTCTTCGCCAGCGAGCACGCCGATATTACCGCCCTGACCAACGAGCATATGGATGCCGTTACCAAGATCTGTTGCTTCAATAACCACCTCCTGTTCGGCAGATTGGGCAAAATGACCGGCACCATGAGCCAGAGCAACAGGGCTAATTGCCAGCGCAAACGCGGCGAGTGAGAGAGTGCGGACCATGTGATATTCCTTTGCGACTTTGGTTAATCTCTAAGGGAGCGGTGCCAGCTTGGCCAGTTGCTCACGAAAAGGTGTCTGGTCTTCAGAGCCCGAGAACCTGATGGATCGAGTAGAGTCCCGCAGGCTGTGTGCTCGCCCATTCTGCCGATTTGATGGCACCCTCGGCAAAGACGCTCCGATCAAGTGCCCTATGGCGGATCGAGATATGCTCAACCTCCGAGGTGAAAGAGACGTCATGATCACCGATTACCCCGCCTGAACGCCGTACTGAAAAACCGATTTCTCCTGCCAGTCTTTTGGCGTCTGGTCCGTTATACGGCAAAGCGCGCAGTGTTTTGAGGTCCGCTCCCCGTCCTGCGGCGGCGGCAGTGCCCAGCATCAGCGCTGTGCCGGAAGGCGCATCCATCTTGTGACGATGATGTGTTTCATGGATCTCGATGTCCCAATCCGGTCCCAAATGCGTCGCTGCCAGTTCGGTGAGACGGGTCGCCAGCGCAATGCCCAGCGAAAAATTACCGGCCTGAACGATTGCAAACCGGTCTGAATAGGTAGCGATCTGCGCGAGCTGGGGATCGGTAAACCCCGTTGTTCCAATAATCACCGCCTGAACTTGCGTCTCAGCCAGCGCGGCGAGTGCCTTAAGCGTTGCGGCAGGGCTGGTAAAATCAATCCAGACATTCGCCATGTCAGCGGCTTGGGCCACAGGCTCTACGGGGCTGATGCCCAGCGTGGGTAATCCAGCGAGCGTGCCGAGGTCGGTTTTCAAATCGGGGCTGCCGTTTTGCTCGGTACCGCCGGTAATCTGGTGTCCGGCATTGATTGCCGCCGCGATAAGCTGTCGCCCCATACGTCCGGCCGCGCCGGCAATTGCAAAGTTCAGTGGTGTGGTCATAGACTTTCGCTTTATAGATAGAAATTGGCTGAGACCAGCCCCGAGCGTAAAATTGGAGATCCAGATATGACAAGCGAGCCAGAGCCGTTGGCCAGCCAGAAGCGGCGCTTGCCATTGATCGGTACCTATGAGCGCGATTTGCCGGTTAGCCTCGCCCGTATGTTTGAAAATGCGCTCGATTGGGAACACTTGCCGCATTTGCATTCTGACAGTTTTGAAAGCATTCGCTGCCTTGATGCGGGGGCGTGGGGCTGGCATTGCATGGCGACACTTGGCGGCATGGCGAGCGGGCAGGAGGTCGAACTTGAGTTGCGGCTCGAGCCCGAACGCCAACGCTGGATCACGCGCACGCTGTCCGGTGTCGGCGCGGGCACAGAGATCTGGAGCCATGTCTATGAACAAGCTGGCGGCGGGCTCAAAGTGATTGTTGACTTCTTTGTGCCGGATATTCCCGAGGAGGCGCGCGCCGGTATTGCAGACTATTACCAGACGCTCTACGCGCAGCTTTACGATGAAGACGTCTCCATGATGACAGGGCGTCAGGCCGCGCTCGATGCGCGCAAGGCCGAACCCCTATCAGGTTGCCAGACAGAGATTATGCTCGGCCCTGAAACCGAGATCCGCGCCCGTGCGCCCTTTGTCTTCGAACTGGCCGGAGCGCGCTACAGACTGGTCGAACTTGAAGGCAAGCTCCTCGCCCACACCATCATCTGTCCCCACCTGCTCGGACCATTAGAGGATGCCGAGATTATCGACGGCGCCGTGCGTTGCCCTTGGCATGGATATGAATTTGACATTGCCAGTGGGGCCTGCCGGACGGGGCAAGCGTGCAGGCTTTCCGAGCCGCCAGATATCCGCATCGGTACCGATGAGCAGGTGAGAGCGACGCTTGTGCCCTAGTTCGGACGCGTCTCATCCACATCCGTCAGATCGTCCCAGAACCTTTTGATCCGGCCCAGAAAGCCATCACTCTCGGGGTTACAGCCCTCGCCAGAACAGTCGGCAAATTCGCGTAATATTTCTTTCTGCCGCGCTGTCATCTTGCGCGGTGTCTCGACGAACACTTCGATATAGAGGTCGCCCATGCTGCCGCCATGCACATTGGGCATGCCCTTGCCGCGCAGGCGCAGCTTACGGCCGGTCTGCGCGCCCTCGGGAATGGTCACGCGTGCGCGCGCGCCGCTCATGGTTGGAATTTCAATCTCGCCGCCAAGCGCTGCGGTCGTCATAGGCACTGGCGTTCGGCAATACAGATTGGTGCCGTCGCGCTCGAAAATGTCATGCTCTTCGACATCAATGAAAATATACAGATCGCCGCGCGGTCCGCCGCGCTCTCCAGCTTCTCCTTCTCCGGCCAGCCTGATGCGCATGCCGCTTTCCACGCCCGCCGGAACATTGATTTCAAGCTCCCGCTCCTCGCGCACAGCCCCGCCGCCATGACAAGTGCTACAAGGACTGGAGATGACTTTGCCGCGTCCGCTGCAAGTTACGCAGGTGCGCTCCATCGTAAAGAAACCCTGTTGGGCGCGCACTTTGCCTTGGCCAGCGCATGTGCCGCACATTTCTGGCCGGGTGCCCGGTTTCGCGCCGGAGCCATCGCACGTCTTGCAATCTACCGCTGTCGGGACGCTGATACTGGTGGACTTGCCTGCAAACGCCTCTTCAAGTGTGATCGACATATCGTAACGCAAATCAGATCCGCGTGCAGGGCCAGCACGTCGCCGCCCGCCACCGCCAAAGACCTGGCTGAAGATGTTCTCGAAAATATCGCCCGGATCGGCGCCGCCAAATGGTCCGCCGCCACCACCACCGCCCATGCCGTTCTCGAAAGCGGCATGGCCAAACCGGTCATAAGCGGCTTTCTTTTCTGGGTCAGAGAGAATGGCGTAAGCCTCGCCAACCTCTTTGAACTGTGCCTCGGCCGCATCATCACCGGGGTTCTGGTCGGGGTGGAATTTCATGGCAAGTTTGCGGTAGGCCGATTTGAGGGCCTTGGCGTCAACATTACGGTCAACGCCCAAAATTTCATAATAATCGCGCTTGGACATCAGGTTCCATCCGAGAAGGGAAAACTGTAAGCTGAAGTGGGGGCAATTGAAGCGCGATGCAAGTCCAAAAATGCGTTAACCGCGCTCAGTTGACAGGCAAATGGCCTGTTTTGACATAGATCAGGCAGCCTTCTTTCGAGAAGGGATGGTGCTGGGAAAGATGCGGGCTGCGCAGCCATGAGCCTTTTGGATAATGCCCGAAATCGTCCGAAAACACGCCCTCAAGCACCAGAATTTCTTCGCCGCCCCAATGTTTGTGTGGATTGAACACTGTGCCCGGTTCCCACCTGACCAGCGCGCAAGACTCGCCTTCAAAACTGTGCAGCGGTAAGACCGACAGCCCCTCAACCGCGCCGGGCTGGAACGTTGCAGCGCGCGTATCTATCGAGAATTGGGCCGTATCGCCTTTGTCAAACTGGTGCAGCTTCACAAAGATCGTGCAGCCATCTGCACTATGCGGCGTATGGCTCGATCCGATCGGATTGCGCACATAAGTACCCGCCGGATAGTCGCCATGTTCATCCGAGAACACGCCTTCTAAAACGAGAAACTCCTCGCCGCCATCATGTGCGTGCGGGCTGAAATAGGAATTGGCGTCATATTTGACGAGGGATGTCGCGCGGGCCACTTCATCACCAATCCGGTCAAGCTTGCGTCGATGCACACCGGACATCGGCGACGGCTCCCAATCCATTACGTTTGTGTCGAGGACCACTCTCTCTGAAAAGTCCGCATTAAGACGCATATCAGCTTCCATCAGATTTGACTATCTAGTGATAGGTAGATACATTCAGGCCCGAATTCGTCAAGGGGCTAATTGTCAGTTTTCGGAGAATTGGCCAAGACAATGGCACAGGCCAACAGGAAAGGATCAGCGCATGGATAGCGCCTCGCAAATTCTCGATATTGCCGAACGACGCATGCGCAAAGCGGGTTTTAATGCGGTCAGCTATCGCGATATTGCCGCTGAAATGAACCTGAAAAGCGCAAGCCTGCATTATCACTTCCCAAAAAAGGAAGATTTGGGCGTTGCGCTTGTGCAGCGATATTCCGAGCGTTTCGAGGCTTTGGTCGAGGCAGACACCGCTGATCTCGAAACACCTCAAGAGAAGATCACGGTCTTTGTCCGCAGTTATCGCAATGCTTTCGAAGAAGACGGGCTTGTCTGCCTGTGCGCGGTTTTGGGTGCAGAAGCACCGGGCCTTCCAGATCCGGTGGCCTCAGAGGTCAAACAGTTCTTCGAGCGAATGATTGACTGGTTGACGGCGCAATATGAAGACCTGTCCTTTGCTGCCCCCCGCGCGCAGGCGCAATCTGCTATCTCCTTACTCCAAGGGGCAATGATTGTTAGCTCTGCCACAGGAGATGAGGCGATATTCGAAGCGTCTGCGAACACAATATTGGTGGCCTTCAAGCCTGCCCACTAAGCGGGGAGTGTTTGCTCAGCCCGCAATATATTGCGCCCCATTAATGGTCATTGTTGCACCTGTGACAAAGCCCGCTTCATCTGCGGCCAGATAAGCGACCATATCACCGATCTCGGACGCTTTGCCGAGGCGTCCAACCGGAATGGTCGCAACAATCTTCCCGAGCACATCCTCTGGCACATCTGCGACCATATCCGTGTCGATATAACCCGGCGCCACACAATTGACCGTGATGCCCTTGCGCGCGCCTTCCATAGCCAGCGCCTTGGTAAAGCCGATAAGCCCCGCCTTGGCAGCTGAATAATTGACCTGTCCAAACTGGCCTTTCTGACCATTGATCGAGGAGATGTTGATGACACGGCCAAAGCTGCGCTCACGCATGCCTTCCCAAACCAATCGCGTAAGATTGAACGCTGAGGTCAAATCGACCCCGATCACCTTGTCCCATTGTTCTTTGCTCATCTTGTGGAAGGGACCATCCCATGTGATGCCGGCATTGTTAACGAGCACATCGATGGGACCGAGCTGGCTTTCGATCTCACCAATGCCTTTGGCAACCGCATCATAATCGGCCACGTCGAACTTGAACGTCGCTATGCCCGTTTCGTCATGGAAGGCTTTGGCAGCGGCTTCATTGCCAGCATAATTAGCGGCTACTTTATAGCCCTTGGCCTTCAGAGCTATGCTGATTGCTTTGCCGATTCCACGCGTTCCACCGGTTACTAGGGCAATACGGTTCATATGAAGCTCCCACGACTTTCAAGCTGCCTTGGGTGTTAGCATAAAAATGAACAGTGCACATATCTGTTTATTTGTACTTATTTAGTATAGAGTTGCGCCAAAGCGACGCGGGTCGCAAAGCTTGGATATGAGGGTGAACGCAATGGCGAAGGGTAAAACGGCATCAGGGCCGGTCGTGATCAAGAAATACGCCAACCGGCGGCTCTATGATACCTCAAAGTCCACCTATATCACACTCGATGATCTCTCCGAACTCGTAAAGAAAGATGTAGAATTTGAAGTTCTCGATGCCAAAACTGGCGAAGACCTGACCCGCCAAGTCCTGACGCAGATTATTTTTGAACAGGAGACCCGAGGCCAAGGTGCCTTGCCGACGAATTTCCTGCGTCAGTTGATCCGGTTTTATGGGGAGAATGTGCAATCGGTTCTGCCAGCATGGCTCGATATGAGCATGAACAGTTTCGCTGACCGGCAGGAGAAATGGTCGAAAACAGTGGGCAAATCCTTTCCAATGAGCCCGCTTGGATTATTTGAAGAGCAGACAAAGCGGAATATGGCCCTGTTCGAGAAAACCATGAAAATGATGGTGCCCGGGGTAGGAAAGCGGGGCGCACCCGGAGACGGTGAGGCCGCTGAACAGAAACAGACGACCAATGGGCATGATAAGAGCGCAGAGTATCCTGACCTTAGCGATCCATTTTCCGTCATGCAGGCGCAAATGACGCTGATGCAGGCGCAGCTTGAAGCTTTGTCAAAAAAGTCTTCGGACGAGGGTTAGACGCCGTCTCGGTTTTCTAGCCCACAAAGCTTTCACCAACGGCCAGGTCGCGCCGTGCCGACACGATGGTGACAACCACACCTGCAAGCACATCGAGTAACGTCATCACCATTATGATGAAAAAGGCCGAAGTGGCAAAATTGCTTAACAACAAAAATTGAACGAGGCAGATGATGAAAAGCATCATCGAGGTCGCATGGTTCATGATCGTCGCGGTGCCGGTGCCGGTTGATTTCAGAATTTCAAGGAACAATAGTGCGATCGACATCAAGACCAGAAGATCGCCGCCTGTCAGCTCCCATGTGACGCTGCCGAGCATGCCGATCGAGATCAGCACATCATTAAGTTGTCCCAGAAGTGGGGCGACCGAATTGCCAGAAGCGCTTGTCACGACGGCGCCCGCAGGCACACTGAGTGCGATGATGTTGTATATAATGACTGGAATGGCCAGCAGCGGAAAAACTGAAAGCATAGCGCGCATACCGCGTCCCTTTTTCTTGCCTGAGCTGCGTCCCTGACGCGCTCTTTTCTTTTCTTGGAGACGGGCGGCGGCGATACTGGGGCCCAATATTCCAAACATCTCCTTTGCCCTCCGGCACCTCTTTTATTGCCTTATAGCAGTGCTTTTACCTCTGTGCGACCTAAAATACTTTCGAGGGTGCCGCATTTTACACTTCGCGTGCGCTGTTTGGATTACGCCGCCTCTGCGCGAGCCATAAAACGCCGCGCATGTCTCTCAGGCCAGCCCAGGCTCGGCCAAGATTGTCATATTTCGATCTGCCGGTTGCCCTTTTGCGATGCCGGACCGGGCAGAGTGCATAGTCAAGCCCTTCAGCACGAACAAGCGCAGGCATATAGCGATGCATATGGTCGAAATAGGGCAATGAGAGGAACACGTCACGGGGTATGACTTTGATGCCGCAAGCGCTGTCAGGGCAATCATCTCTAAGCATGAACTGGCGCAAGCGATTGGCAATCATGGAGCCGAACTTCTTCCACAGCGTATCTTTGCGGTTTGTCCGATGCCCGATCACGAGCGCAAGCCGGTCATGCGCATGGGCACCAGTTAATCGCCGGTAAAGTTCAGGCAAATCCGTCGGATCATTTTGTCCATCCCCGTCCAGCGTGCCGATAACCAAGCCTCGCGCGGCCTCGGCTCCCGTGCGAATGGCCCGCGACTGGCCAGCATTTTCGCCATGAATAATAATCCGCAATTGTGCGATTTCACGCTTTAGGCTTATCAGCTCGGCGTGTGTACTGTCCGTTGAACCATCATCGACAATGATAATTTCATGAGCGCGTCCCTCAAGAGCCGCAGCCGTCTCGCGGATTAGCCCGCCAATGCTACCAGCTTCATTACAAACGGGAATAATAACGGAAAATTCAAGGGGCAAGCTCAATGAGGTGGTCCAGTTCGTCTAGCTGGCATTTGTTGTGATTTATCGCTCTGAGGGGGGAGCAGGGCTTCCTTTAGACGATGTGGTGAGATGTGCAAAGTCTCGGTGTGCCTTCTGTGCAAAGAGCGCTGTTCAAACGGAGCGCAGAATGCGTGCGGGTGGATGGGCCAGCGTCGCCATGCCGACAATCACTCCGCCGAGCGCAGCGGCCCCGATAGCACATCCGGCAACCAGCCCGACCGTGCCCCACGGCATGCCCCATTCTGCCTCAAACACCAGCCGCACAATCAAGGCCGCCGCTGAAACCCCCATCAAACTGCCAGCCAAAGTCGCCACAGCCCCCGAAAGCGCAAACTCACCCGCATAAAGCCGTAAAATGCCGCCGCGGCTTGCGCCAAATGTCTTTAACAATGCTGCCTCCGTCCGGCGTTGCCTCGCCATGGCTGCAAAAGCGCCAACCAGCACCAATAGCCCCGCCAGCATAACAATTCCCGCCGCCGCATTGACAGCAATGGTGATATTGCCCAGAAGGCGGCCCGCTGTCGCCAGCGTCTCGCGGGTCTGGAACACAACGACTTGCGGTAAAGCTTCCCCCAGTGCTGCGATAATGACCGGCTCTTGTTCTGGCGTCGCCTGCGCAATTGCCAGATGCGGTGGATTGGCCGCCTCCAGCGTGCCGGGCGACAAGATAAATGCTGTGTTCGCGCCAAATCCGCCCCAGTCCACATTGCGCAAAGATGCGACCGTCGCCGTCAAATTCCGCCCGAAAATCCGGAAGCCGATCTCGTCGCCAAGCTCAAGCCCAAGCCCGCGCGCCGCATCCGCTTCGATGGAGACCAGCAGCGGACCTTGATAATCCTCAGCCCACCATTCGCCTTCCACAAGATCAGCCTCCGGCGGCATCCGCCCGATATAGGGCATGCCAATCTCGCCATTGACAACCCAGCGCTCAGATGGCGCTACTTTTTCTTCGTCCAGCGCCTCGCCCTTGAGCGAGATCACCCGCCCGATCACAAGCGGGGTGCGCCGGAATGCATCGGCGTCTTCAATGTCGATGCCATTATCCGCGATAATCCGGTCGAACGTCTCAATGCTTTCGCTCGGAATTTGCGTAAAGAAAAGTGCGGGCAGGTTGCGGGTTGCAGTCTCGTTGACCTGCCGCAGCAAATTCGCCTGCACAGTCGCCACAAAGACCAGAAGTGCCAGCCCCAGCCCGAGCGCTGGCGTAATCGTCGGGGCCAATGAGCCCGGACCGCCCAGATTTGCCAGCGTCAGCCGCGACAGTCCGCTCGCCCCCACGCTCGCACGTTTGGCAACCAGCCGGATTATATGTGCCATCGAGACCAGAATGAGCCATGCAAAGGCCGCTCCGACCAGAAGAATGCCCGTCACAAGCGGTGTCTGGCTCGTCATTACTGAGACAATAATCAACGCAATTGCCGCCAGAATGGATGCAATCCGCTCTGGCCTCGGCGTCTTCTCCAATGTCTCGGTGCCAAGACTGCGAAACAAAGCGGCTGGCGGCGTCGCCCGCGCACGGCCAAGCGGCGGCAGCGCAAAAATTGCCGCCGACAATAGCCCCAACACCAGCGCGCGCAGCAGCGGGAAAGGGTAAATCCGCAAAATATTCGGCAGCGGGATCTGGTCCCCCGCAATCGCCGCAATCAGAAATGGCGTTGACGCACCCAGAAAAATGCCGATCGCCGCGCCGACCAGTGCCAGCGCTGTGAGCTGTATAAAATATGCCGCCCGCAGCGTCGAAGCCTCCGCCCCGAGCGCCTTGAAGGCTGCAATCGAGGGCATGCGCGTTTCCAGAAATGCCGAGCTCGCCTGCGCGATCCCGACCCCGCCCGCAATCAGCGCCGCAATGCCGATAACCGACAAAAACGAATTGAGCATGTCGAGCAGGTTTTGCAATCCGTCAATCGCGTCTTCCGGCCCTCGATAGCGCAGCCCGTTTGGCCCCAAATCCTCCGCCGCCTGTTCTTCAAGCGTGTCTGCCGTCCCCGCATCATCGAGCACCATCCGGTAACGCGTCCGGAAAAGCTGCCCATCGGTAAGCCGTCCAGCTTCTTCAAGAGCGGCGAGCCTGATCGTAATTTGCGGCCCGAATGTGCCCGGCGTGCCGATCCCGTCCGCTTCCTTGTCGAGCTGCGCGCGGATGGTCGCGGGGATTGAGCCAAGCATTATGTCGTCGCCCACCGTCAGCCCGAACGTCTCCAGCGTTGAGGCGCTCGCCGCGATCCCCCAGCGCCCGTTTTCAAACGACAGCGCCTCGCCGAGCGTGTCCGCCCCGCCGCTTAGCTCCGGTGCGCCGATCAGCGGATGGCGCTCATCCACAGCGCGGACATCGACCTGCTGGCGCGTCTCGCCCGCCTGGCCCATCACATTGATTGTAATGTTCTCCGAAATCCGCCCCCGTGCGCGCATCCAGTCCAGCTCGTCAGGGCTTGCCCGCCTCTGAGACGCCGCAAAAAGCGCGTCCCCACCCAGCAGCGTTCGCGCTTCAGAAGCAAGCCCCTTGCTAAAGCCGGACGTAACAGACCCCGCCGCTGCAATCGCAAAAATCCCGAGGGCAATGCAGGCAATATAAATCCAGAAACCCGACAGTCCGCCCGCCAGCTCCCGCATGGCAATCTTCCACGACAGCCGGTTCATGTCAGCTTGCCGTCGCGCATTTCAACCATCCGGTCTGCCCGCGCCGCCAGATCGCGGTCATGAGTGACAAGGATCAGGCTCGCCCCGCGTGCTCCAGCAATGCGAAACAACAAGTCCGCCACGCTGGCCCCCGTCGAACTGTCGAGATTGCCCGTTGGCTCATCCGCAAAGACAAGCTCTGGATCGCAAGCCAAAGCCCGCGCCACGGCAACCCTCTGGCGTTCCCCGCCCGAAAGTTGCCCCGGATAATGATCGGTCCGACCGGTAAGCTCCACCGCGTCGAGCGCTTCCCGCGCCCGCTCATCGGCGTCGTCAAGCCCTGCAATCTCCAGCGCTGCGCGGACATTATCAAGCGCCGTCATCGTCGGTAGCAGATGAAAGCTCTGAAACACCAGCGAGACACGCCCACGCCTGAGCCGGGCCAGATCATTCTCCGATTTCCCCGCCAGATCCGTGCCCAGCAGTTCGACGGTGCCGCTTGTGGCAATCTCCAGCCCCGCGCCGACCGAGATCAGCGAAGACTTGCCAGAGCCGGACGGCCCGACAATCGCCACTGATTCGCCGGCTGCACAGTCAAAATCCACTCCGCGCAGAATATGGACAGGGCCGGAACTTGCCGGAAGGGTCAGCGTGATGTCGCGTAAAAGGAGTTTCGAGGTCAAAGGAGCGGTCGCTTTCATTCAGCGGAAATGTTGCCTAGTGTCTTACAGGAAATTCAAGGATCACAAGCATGCGAATAAGATATTCAGCCGCGCTCGCAGCTTTGTTACTCTGTTTTGGCCTGGTCAGTTGCGCTCAGGAGCAAGACGCCGCACCCGCAGAAACGAAGATCAGGCAAGCCATAGCCGCGCCCGAACCAGCCGCCGCCACGAAAGACGGCCCCGTCATCGTCTTCCTCGGGGACAGCCTGACGGCCGGTTTCGGTCTCGCTCCAGAGTTTGCCTTGCCCGAACAAATCAGCGCCCGGCTCGAAAGCGCTGGTCTAAGCGCTAACATCGTCAATGCCGGCGTCTCCGGCGACACCACCGCAGGCGGCCTTGCACGCTATGATTTCTCCGTCGCCTCGGCCCAACCCGATCTCGTCTTCGTCGCGCTTGGCGCTAATGACTATCTTGGCGGCGGCACACCCGAGCGGGCCCGCGAGAACCTGCACGCCATCCTGACCAAAATCAAAGCAGACGGCGCCCAAGCCGTCCTCGCCAGCGTCGAAGCCCGCTCAACCGGCATTGACGATCCGCGCGCGCTTGCGTTCGGCCAGATCTATCCGGACCTTGCCGCCGAGTTCGATGTGCCGCACTTTATCGGGTTGCTCTCGAAGGTGCGCGGGAGGACAGACCTACTCCTGCAAGACGGCCTTCACCCAACTGCAGAGGGCATTGGCCTTATGGCGGATGATGTCGCCAACTTCCTGATCCCCGTCATCGAAGCTCTGGCGGACCAATAACAGCGCCTGTCCCAGTTGCGCCATATTCAGCGGCCATATGCGATAATCCGGCATGTATCTGAAAGGTGCCTCCATGCGTAAACACGTTCTGTCCGCCGCTTTCCTTGGCCTCGCTGGCGCGGCCTTCGCGCAGACCTATTCTGTTGAGCCCGGTCTTTGGGAGATGAAAGGCAACGGCGTCCTGGCCGGTATTGATATTCCCTTCGACACAACAGACTGCATCACGTCAGAGGAGAGCGAGATGAATGTTGCCGAAATTCTGAGCGAAGATTTAGGAGCAGATTGCACATTTGCCGGGAGCGACACCGAGGCATTCACTCTGGAATGCCGCGGGAGAACCGCGATTTCTGTCAGGGGAGAAATAAGTGTTATGGGCGAAAGTGCCATCCTAGCCGCCCAAGGCACTGTTGATGTTGATGGTACGGGCGCATTGCCAGCCTCCATCGAGGCCACAGCCAAACGTATAGGTAGCTGCTCCTAGCGGGCCTTCAAAACGGATAAAACGTGGATTTCAGACACCGCTGGTCCATTAATCGAGCTGCCGCTCACACCTATTGTTCATTTTTGTCCCTTTGGCCGGAAGTCCCAGATGCGGGGCTTGAACAGGTAAAACGCTGTATCTACAACGATCTGCATCAGGTTTGGATTGTCGAGGATGGTGCCGGTTGACGGACTCGAACCGCCGACCCTCTGATTACAAATCAGATGCTCTACCAGCTGAGCTAAACCGGCACTTAAACAGGCGTGTAAGCCAGTCACATGCGTGATGCAAGAGACAATTTCGGCTGAGGGGCTTTGCATTGCCGGTAACTGTATATGCGCTATATGATGGTCGGCGTCCTGGTCAGGGTTTCTTGGGTCAGGCCGTTTATCTGAAAGACTCGAAGGGTTCGTTTTCATGCAACTTGATGACCATTTTGTCGAACAGATCAAGCAGCTAAAATACCGTTATGTCCGAGCGCTTGATACCGCTGATATCGAGGCGATGGGAGATTGTTTGACCAAAGACGCCGAGATCTTTTTCGAGGGCGGAATATATACCGTGGATTATCAGGGACGCGACAATATCTGTGCTTTCTTCGAGACCTCTTTTCATTCAAAGGCAGCGTCGAGCCATCAGGTTCACCATCCGGTGATTACGCAAACCGGACCAGGCAGCGCTCGCGGGCAGTGGAGCCTGTCCGATGTTTTTTATGATCTCAATCATCGGGTGATTATTAGCGGCGCTTCGGAATATTTTGATGATTATGTCAAAGAGGCGGACGGACAATGGCGGATTGCGAGGTCGAGCTATAAGCGGCTCTATGAGATGACGCAAAAAATGCCCGAAGACATGTATTGTACCTATAATCGGCTGGCTGAGACGGGCAAAGATTTGGGGCTTAGCTGATTTGTGCGATCAGGTCTTCAGCGCGGGCAATCAGTGCATCTGCGGCATGGTCATCCATGGCAGAGTCTGATGGATTTTTGAAACGCATCAAATGCATATAGTCGCCGGTCATGCTGTCGAGGTCTGGCGAACAGGCGAGATGGATGACGGGGTGGGCGGCTTTTTCGGGCTTCGGGAAAAAAGTGCCCATCATGACTTTGATCATGGGCTGCATAAGCTTAGGAGCGCTTTTGGCTATGGCAGAGTTCACCGGCCCCGGGCACATGTGGAAGACCGCTATATCAGGCCTATCCCCGACGCCGCGATGGGTGTTTGCGAGATGCCGTGCGAGCAGGCTGAGCGCAAGCTTTGAATGGCCATATTGCTTCATGGCGGTGCTGGCCGAATGGGGCTTGAGCTTGCCAAACTCTGCCAGATCAATGGCAGGTGCGGTGCGGTGGGCCTCGGAGGAGACGATGATGATACGCGGCGGCTGGGCCGGATCGCTCTGGCGCATGCGTCCGTCAGCAATCAAACGCTTTGTGAGCCGGTAATTGCCGAAGAAATGCACCGCAAGCATGGTCTCGAAGCCTTGGGCAGAAGGCGCAGATTTTGGTGCCATCAGTCCGGCATTCAGGATAAGCCGGTCAAGCTGGACATTGTTCGCGTCGAGCCGGTCGCATAAGGCATCAATGCTGTTAAAGTCGCTTAGATCGACGGGTTCCATGGTGATGTCCATATTGCCGGTCTCGGTGCTGATGCGCTCTGCCGTTTCGGGAATGCCGCTGCGGCAGGCGAGGATGAGGTGTGCGCCGCGCCGCGCAAGTTCGGTGGCGATGGCAAAGCCGAGGCCGGAATTTGCCCCCGTGATGAGACATGTCTTGCCGTCGAGGCGTTCGGTCTCGGGCGAGGGCACGATCAGGCCGCTCGTGTCGCGGATGTCGCGAATGGCTGTGAGCGTTGCGCTTAGCGGATTGTCGAGTTTGCGTTTGCGATCTGTCATGGCGCTGGGCTTTCGGGGTGGATGTCGTATTCGGCGCAATAGCGGGCGAATGTGGTTTCAATATCGCTTCGGCTGAGGCCGAAATCGGAGAGCGCGTAAGCATGACGTTTGCCGGCGTGGGCGCCGGGCTGGGCAAGCGCGCTCTTGATGGCGGCTCTGCTTTTCTCTGGGAGCGGTGTTTGGCGAGCAGTATAGATCGACGAGATTGTCTGTAGTGGGTCTGCGATAAGATCAGCATAGTGAATATCAATGACGGGTCGATCAGGATGGGCTTTTCGGGCCACGCTGGCTTTGGTGGCCATGCGGGCAACTTTGTGAAGCCAGTGTTGGCCGATCGCATGCGGATCAATGTAATCGGAGGACAAAGCCTGAGTGTGCGCCATGAGCGAGCAGCACGAGGCCATGGTCTCTGATGGGTGACGATGTGTCTGGATCACGGTAGCGTCTGGAAAGACATCCATGATGGTGCCAAGCTGTTCGGAATGGTTCGGGGTCTTGAGCACCCAGTGTTCGGCAGGGCGTAACCAGCCAAGCACTTTAAGCACATCGCGCAGATATTCATAGGCGGGGCGATGGTCGATGGTTTCGAGCCATGCCGAATAGGTTGGCACATGCATCATGGCCTCGGCGGTTTGGGAGATCATGGTGAGATCGAGCAGCAGAATGTCTTCCTCTGGCTCCAGCGCGCCGACGGGATGGACGGCGGAAAAGTCCGGTGCGAGCCAACCCATAAATCCGGTTGCGCTTTTTCCCTTGCTGATGCGCTTGGCGGGATTGCCGCTTGGCTCGGAGGGCAATGGCGCTGGATTAAGCGCTTCCCATGACGGCAGGCTGCGCGCATCCGGATTAGCGGCGAGCGTGCGGTGGAGCAGGGTGGTGCCAGTGCGCGCGAGCCCTGCGATAATGATTATGTCGGGCGTTGGCTGGGCGAGGATTTCGGGATGTTTGCGCATCAGTGCGTCAAGTCTTAGCCGATTGACGAGGAGGTTCTTGAGCCGCGTCTCTTGAACGACACGGCCAAAGTTGGAGAGTTGCGCGTCTTCTGCGATGGCGGCGCAAAGCTTTTCGAGCGGCTCGCGTAAGGGAGCGGCGGAGAATTCCGTCTCGCCTGTCATCTTTTGTGCGTAGCGGATGATATTATCTGGATTGAATACGGCCTCGTCCGAGCGCAGTCTTGGCAGGCTGTTGAACAGTCTGATCGGCCATGGCCGGAAGGGCTTGGTGTAATTTGTATTGGTGGCGTTGGTCTGCGTCACGCGGTCGCCAGCAGTTCTGGCAGGTCTGCAAATTTGACGACCCGCGTGCGCGGTTCAGGCTTGGCGTCAGCGCGCACCCAGCGCCAGCACATGGTTCCGCTTTCATGGCCGACCGTGCTGATCCAGTTGGGCAGGCCAGGGTCTTGATGGGCGACAATGACGGCAACCGAGCCGTCAGGGCGGTAGGTGGCGAGATGTTTGTTCGTGTGGATCTGATTGTCGCGATAGTCGAGCGATTCCATCCAGTAATTGTTAAGCTGGAAGTTCCAGTGCTCGCACTCTGGCGGCATCGCTTCGATCAAAAGCGCTTCGTCCGGCGCGAGCGCCCAATGGCTGTGATAATAGGCGATGTTCGGATCGCCGCCCGCCTTGGTGGAGACTTCATCGCTGAACTGGGGCAATTTGTTGGAGTGTTTCTGCATTCCGCGCGCCCAATGGCAGAAGAGGAGCGGGGCACCTGCGACGAACAGGCCCGCTTGCTGCAAGCCTTCAACGAGTTTTGTCGGGCTGAACAGGGGATCGTCTTCCGGGCCGTCGAGCCGTTCGATTTTCAGGTCTGCGATGACCTCATTGTGCCGATCAAGATGGGTTTGCCGGACCATCAGAAACGTAAAGCCCTTGGCCGTCTGGAGCCAGTTCATAGCGTCGGCAGGGCGGGTCGGGCTGAGGATCATCTCGAAGCGCTGGCTTGCGTCGAAGCTAATGTCCTTCGCGTCGATTTCGGCGATGGGCGGAATTTCGTCACCTGTACGGCCATACATCCCCGCCTTGGTGGCAAAGCCGAGATAGGCCACCGTGCCGCGTGTGCCCGAGAGTTTGTAGGTATAATTGCCGTCGAGCGTGCAGTTCTCGTAATAATTGTCCGGATTGTCCGCGCCGAGCTTTACCGTTTCGTGGCAGAGCCGGTTAAGCTCCGGCTCAAGCGGGTCGGCACATTCAAGGAAAGCTTCAAGCCCGCCGCGCGTCAGCCTTGCAAGATAGCGGTAGCCTTCGGCTTGATTGAACGGGTCTTGCGGCGTGCCGGGGAATTGCATGGCCGCCCCTGCGCTTTTGAGCGTGTCGCAAAACTCCGCCCAAGCTTTGCCAGAAACGGTTAGTTCGGCGTTGACATCCGCTTCTGTCCGCCCGCGCAATTTGCGCCAGCCGAGCCGGACGCGGCGAAAGAGGTTTAGGGTTGAAACCATTAAGCGGCGCATGAGCGATTCTCCTGACAGTAAAGAACAGTGCTACGATTTGAGCGCGACTTGTAAAGCGCAAGACGTTCAGGGCTTTGTGAGCTTGGTCAGCGGGGCGGTTTTGCAGCCGCATGGATATTGCTTCGCGCACCCGACTGGCGCATAGTCCGGCGCGATGAGTGATCCAGATAATACACACGCCGATAATGGCTCCGATGACCAGACATTCTCGATGTTCGGGGACGCTGAAATGGGGGCTCCCAAGGCGGGCTATGAGGTGCTTGCGCGTAAATATCGCCCGCGCCTGTTCGATGATCTGATCGGGCAGGAGGCGATGGTGCGCACGCTCTCGAATGCATTCGAGACGGGCCGGATTGCCCATGCCTTCATGCTGACGGGTGTTCGCGGTGTTGGGAAAACCACAACGGCTCGGCTGCTTGCGCGTGGGCTGAACTATAAGAGCGAGACGGCGGATGGCCCCTCGATCAGGCTCGATCCGGCGGGTGAACATTGCACCGCCATCATGGAAAGCCGCCATCCGGATGTGCTTGAGCTTGATGCGGCCTCGCGCACGGGCGTTGCGGACATGCGCGACCTGCTTGACGGGGTGCGCTATGCGCCAGCGTCCGCGCGCTACAAAGTCTATATCATTGACGAAGTTCACATGCTTTCGACCGCAGCCTTCAATGCGCTCCTGAAGACACTTGAAGAACCGCCCGCACATGTGAAGTTCATTTTTGCAACGACCGAAATCCGCAAAGTGCCAGTTACGGTGCTGTCGCGCTGTCAGCGGTTCGATCTTAAACGATTGGCGCCGCTTGAACTGGCCAAACATCTGGAGCGCGTCTCGGCACGCGAGGGGGCGGATGTCTCAGCCGGTGGGCTGGCGCTGATCGCGCGGGCGGCGGAAGGCTCGGTGCGTGATGCTTTGTCAATTCTCGATCAGGCGCTGGTGCAGACCACCGATGGCGAGGCGGTGTCCGAAGCGGCAATCCGCGACATGTTGGGGCTTGCAGATCGCGGCAGGCTTTATGATGTGCTCGAAATGGCGCTTGCGGGCAAAGCGAAAGAAGCAGCGGGGGAGACGGCGAGCCAGCTACATGATGGTGCTGATCCGCTGGTGATCCTGAAAGATTTGCTCGACATCTGCGCAGATATTGCAATGGCGCAGGTCACGGGCGAGGAGTTTCAGGCCGCAGGCCCGGCCGATTGGACCGAGCGGACACGCGCCATGGCGCAGAGAACAAGTGCGGCGCAAGCCTCGCGCTATTGGCAGATATTGCTCAGCGGTTATCAGGACACGCAAACTGCGCCAGACCTTAATATTGCTGCGCAAATGGTCGTGCTCAGGCTTGCCGCAGCCGCGCAATTGCCGTCCCCAGAAGAGGCCGCACGGATGCTGATAGCGCATGGAGGGGACGCCGCCGGCACAGCGGGAAAGCCTGAACGCGCAGGCGCGCAGACTGATGCAAATGAAAGCGCAAGCCCCAAAAATTTTACCGAGATTGTCGCCCTTGTGGATAGCCACAAAGAAGCCATTCTCTCTGGTGAAGTGTCGGATTTTATCCGGCCTGTGAGCTGCTCGGACAATACGCTTATATGCGACGTAAAAACCGGAGCGCCGCCCAATCTGCTGCGTCGGCTTGCTGATTTTCTGATCGAGGCAACCGATGAGGACTGGGACGTGTTGCGCAGCGACGAGCAGGCCGATACCGAAACGCTCAAGGAGCGGCGCGTGCGGGTGCGTCAGGAAAAAATGGATGCAGCGGCTGACCATCCAAGCGTCAAGGCGGCGCTCAACCTTTTCCCTGGCGCCGAACTTGTCGATGTTCAAAATGAGTTTGCCGATGGACAAGAAGACAATGTGGTGCCACTGGACCCCAAAATAGCAGCGAAAGGATAGAGCCTCATGAAAGACATGGCCGATATTATGCGTCAGGCGCAGGAAATGCAGACGAAGATCGCTGAGGCGCAGGCAAAGGCCGAAGCGGTTGAAGCCGATGGAGTGGCCGGTGCCGGGCTTGTCAAAATGACGCTCAAGGGTAAGGGCGAGATGGTGTCGCTCGAGATTGATCCGTCACTGATGGGCGACGACGCTGAAATCCTCGAAGACCTGATCAAAGCGGCTCACAATGAAGCTCGCCGCAGCCTTGAGCAAGCCGCTGAAACCGCGATGAGCGAAGCTACGGCAAGCCTTGGCGGCATGATGCCCGGCTTCAAAATGCCGTTTTAGGGATTAGTCCTGCCGCCGGAAACGGTTGCCATTTTGCAATCGGGAGAGGTCTTTCGCATGAACACAAAGCGATATTTCTCCCCCGCAACAGCGCTCAGCGTGATCATTGCCAATATGGTTGGCACGGGCGTTTTTACGAGCCTCGGTTTTCAGCTTGTTGATCTGCGCACTGGCTTTCCGCTGATTATGCTCTGGGTGCTTGGCGGGCTTGCCGCTTTGTGCGGGGCGATGTGTTATGGCGAGTTGGGGGCTGCGCTGCCGCGCTCTGGTGGCGAGTATAACTTTCTTGCGCGAAGCTATCATGGCGCAGTTGGGTTTGTCGGCGGCTGGGTGTCGGCGATTATCGGGTTTTCTGCACCCGTCGCTTTGGCCGCGATGACGTTTGGCGCTTATGCGCAAGCGGCGTTTGGCGGCGAGGGGCCTGACTGGCTGCGCACGGCGCTTGCGGCGGGTTTGGTGACCGTCATGACACTGATCCATGCCGGACGGCGCAGCTCTAGCGGAAACATCCAGATTGGCTTTACGGCGCTGAAAGTGCTGGTGATCATCATCTTTTGTGCCGGCGCTCTGTGGATGGTCCCGAGCTTTCAGCCAGTCAGCTTTTTGCCGGTTGCCGGGGACGCCGGAGCTATGACAAGCGGAGCGTTTGCCGTCTCGCTGATCTATGTGAGCTATGCCTATACCGGCTGGAACGCGGCGACTTATGTTTCGGGTGAGCTGGCCAATCCCCAAAGAGACTTACCACGCATTCTGGTGGCCGGGACGGTCGCGGTGACTTTGTTATATGTCGCGCTAAACGCGGTTTTCCTGTTGGTGGCACCGATGGACGCGATGGTCGGCCAATTGGAAGTTGGAGTGGTCGCGGCAGAAGCGGCGTTTGGTGTGTCAGGGTCTAAGCTTGCCGTTGTGGCTCTGGCGCTCTTGCTCATCTCGACGGTGAGCGCGATGACGATTGCCGGACCGCGTGTCTTACAGGTCATCGGCGAAGATTTACCGAGCCTTGGGGGCTTGGCGGTGACCAATAAGGATGGCGTTCCATCCCGCGCAATCTACTTGCAGGCGGGGATTGCGCTTCTGTTTATTCTGACATCAAGCTTTGACGCGGTGCTGGTGTTTTCCGGCTTTACGCTGGCTGCGATGAGTTTTGCGACGGTTGCTGGCCTGCTTGTTTTGCGGTGGCGTGAGCCTGAACTGGTGCGGCCTTACCGTGTCTCCCTGTTTCCACTTCCGCCGCTGATCTATCTTGGCCTGACCGGATGGACGCTGGTCTTCGTGCTGGTCGAGCGGCCGATTGAGGGCTTGGCAGGATTGGGGCTAATGCTAACGGGGCTGGTCATCTATCTGGGTTTGCAGCGCGTCGGACGGGCTGGCTAAGGGCAAAAGCCCCGCCGGTTCGACTTCATCGGCCAACCCGTCTAGTTTACCTCTCGCGCCAACTGATTCACCGAGAAGAAAGTCGATACATGTCAAACCACGTGGCTGGGCCGGAGATCCTCAAGCTCATGGAACTGATCGGCAAATTGCCCGGGCTCGGCCCGCGTTCGGCGCGGCGGGTGGCGCTGCATCTGCTCAAGCGTCAGGAGCAATTGATGATGCCGCTTGCGGATGCGCTGGCGATTGCGGCGAGCAAGATAGAGGCATGCCAGACGTGTGGGAATTTCGATACGCTGCAACCATGTGCGATTTGCCAGCGCGAGGGGCGCGATGAGAGCGTCTTGTGTGTGGTGGCTGATGTGCCCGATCTCTGGGCGCTTGAGCGGTCGGGCGTGTTTCGTGGGCGGTATCATGTGCTGGGCGGCGTCTTATCTGCGATTGATGGTATCGGGCCGGACGAGTTGAATGTGGCACGCCTGATCGAGCGGGCGGGCCGACCAGAAGTGTCCGAAGTGATCATCGCTTTGGGCGCAACCGTTGACGGCCAGACGACGGCGCATTTCCTGTCCGAGAAGCTGGCCGATGCGGGCGTGGATGTCACAAGACTTGCCCATGGTGTGCCCGTCGGCGGCGAGCTGGACCATCTCGATGATGGCACGCTCGCTACGGCGTTAAGGGCGCGGCGAACGCTTTAGACCAGCGGGGCCTAGCTCGGATCGATGCGGAACACGCCGCCATCTAGCTCATTGGTCAGGATGTAGAGATAGCCGTCAGCACCCTGAACAACATCGCGGATCGGCCGCTCGAAGTCTGTCAGATAATCGGTGGCCTCGCCAATCCGGCCATCTTCAAGATCGACGCGGACAAGTTTTAATCCGGCCGGTCCGTTCATGGCGCCGATGATGAGATCGCCCGTCCAGCCGTCATATTTGTCACCGGTATAGAGTGTCATACCGGACGGCGCGATGGAGGGCACCCATTTGACATATGGCTGTTCTAGCCCTTCGGCTTTCTGTTCGCGGCTGATCACGGTGCCATCATAATTGACGCCATAGGTGATTTTCGGCCAGCCATAATTAAGCCCCGGCGTGATGATGTTCAGCTCGTCACCGCCTTTTGGGCCGTGCTCATGGGCGTAGATCGTATCTGTCGACCGATCAACGAAAAGGCCCTGCACATTGCGGTGGCCATAGGAGTAGATTTCGGGCTTTGCGCCGTCAGTGCTGACAAAGGGGTTATCGTCAGGGATGGAGCCGTCCGAATGGATCCGGATGATTGTGCCATGCGTGTTGTCTGTGCTTTGGGCATCTTGCATATAGCGGAACCCGTCGCCGAGGCTGAGCAGCAAAGTGCCGTCAGCCATGAATTGCATCCGTCCGCCAAAATGGAAAGCGGTGTCGCGTTTGTCCGCTTCATATATCGTGCTGATATTGCTGACCGAGGCACCATCCGCGCTGAGCGTAGCTCTCATGATCGCCGTAGAGTTCGCCTCGTCCGTGCCCTTGGCATAGGCCATATAGAGGATGCGATTGGTTGCAAAATCGGGGTCAAGAACGAGGCCGAAATAGCCGCCTTGACGTTCGACATAGGCGTCCGGTGTGCCTGCGATTGGTGTTAGCGTGCCGTCTTTGAGCAGGTTCAAGCGGCCTTCGCGCTCGGTGACCAACATGTCACCCGAGGGCAGAACGGCCAAGCCCCACGGAAATTCGAGGCCTTCGACAATGGGTGTTGCTGCGAGGTTTAGCTGTCCGGTGGTTCCGGCCGCTTCAGAAACGTCTCCGCGCGTGGGTGTCGCGGTGTCGCCGCACGCTGTAAGGACAAGGGCAGCGGCGCTGAGGAGTAGGGACGAATATCTGATAGTCATGCGGGCATCCTCCAAAAACATCTATCCCCTGCATATAGAAAGACGGCCCGCCTGCAAACAGGGGGCCGTCCAACAAAACGGGTTTTCTAAGCTGGTTTGGCCTAGAACTTGGTGCGCAGGGTCACGCCATATGTACGTGGTTGATCAATGAAGGCACCGCGCGAATTAGCGCCCTGACGAAGCGGAATGTTGAATGTGATGCTTCGTGTTTGCTCATCGGTGACATTCGTAACGAAGCCTTCGATCTGCCATAGGCCGTTTGCGCTGCCGAAGCCTGCCCGTAGGTTTACCTTGGTATTCGACTCCTGAATATCGAGCGGGTTGAGCATTACGGGATCAGAACCCACAACGATTGCCTGTGTGCTTGTTCTGCGGTCTGTTTCATAACGAACGTTCACATTGCCGAAATAAGTCAGATCCTGATTAAACGCTCTGATGTCATCTTGGTAGGTTGCGCCCCAGATACCCACAAATGATGGGGCATTGGTCAGGTCTTGCCCGCAGAGGCTCGTTGCATTGGCAATCGCCACGGCGCCGGTATCCGGGTCCGGTTGGGCACAATCGCCCGGGAAGCGCGCATCCGCATAAGTGGTTGCCGACGTCAGGGTCAGTTGATCAGTAACCTGTGCTTGGACTTCCAATTCGAAACCTGTTGAGAGCGCTTCATCCACATTGAATGTGGTGAATTGTACGCCTGTGAACTCAAGCACCTGAAAATCATCAATCTTCTGATGGAAAAGCGCAGCATTGGCGCTGACCCGCCCATCAAAGAACTGTCCTTTCAGACCGATCTCGATGGCGTCGATTTCCTCGGAGTCAAACCGTGGATCGACCCCGCCAGACGCAGCAGACGAATCGAGGTTGAAACCGCCGGACTTGAAGCCGTGTGTAAAGCTGACATAGCCGTTCAGATTGTCCGTAAACGCATACCCGCCTTTGATCGTGTAAACGAGTTCATCATCCTCAAAGTCTTCAACAAATACGCCCGGCTCGTTCGGGTCATCGCTAAAGGTTTGCGGTGTCGGCAGGAATGCGGATGTCGGAAGGTTTGCAACAGTCGAGAACGGGAAACAACCGATACCCAAAGCAGCAGGGACCGCAGCACCGGTTATTGCTCCCCCAAGCACACCCGCTGAAAGGGCCGCGCAAGCATCGGACTGGGCGGCGAGCTGCCGGAAATTGCCGTCCTTTTCTTCATCCACGTAACGTAAGCCGACTGTTGCGCTCAACTTATCGGTGATCGAGAGCGTGTTGTGGGTAAAGATCGAATAGGAGCTTCCAGATTGGGTAAATTCGTTAAATGCAAAGCTACCGACCGGGGAAACGCCCCCGCCCAGTAAGGTCAACGGAGCGGGTCCAACCGCACCGCCGAACAGCGCGGCGGTCAGGAAATCCACATCAGCTCCAAGCGTCAGCGAACCGTCCGCGACGATTTCTTCATCGGAATAGAAACCGCCGACGAGCCAATCGAGACGATCATCAAAAGCTACGCCCTGAAGACGGATCTCATGGGTCTGCGTCTCGATGTCGCTCGTCGTTGGCAGTGCGGCAATCTCCTGTGCCGTTTCGCCATTTGTGAAGAACGACGTATCGATAAAGCCTGTTCCAGCACCGCCATTAAGTGTCGCAAGTCCCGCGGTTGAGCCACCTACAGAGAAGACGTTCAATAATGTGAAATCTGATTCCTGAACACTCTCGGACTGAAAGTTTCTGAACGAACCGATATAAGTCAGCTTTGCAAGGCCTAGATCCCAGTCTAACTGGCCTGATATGCCCCATTGTTCTGTTGGGTTTTCGAATTGCTCAGCATTGGTTTCGCGATCGTCAAGCGCGTCAAATCCGAAGATTGGAACGCCGCCGGTGCGGTCTGGTAGTCCGGTAGATGGAACAGCCCCCGGGACCAGGTCGAAGAGATTGACGCCCGGAGCCACTTCATTGGTCTGTATCAAATCCTGAATAATAACTGCGTCACAGCATTGCTCGCTTGTTTCTGCATAGTCACCGATCAGGCGGATGCTGATGGCTTCGGTTGGCTCGAACAGCAACTGGCCACGCAATGTGAAGCGGTCTCTATTATTACTTTCGATGCCAAGCGTGGGATTTGTCAGGAAGCCGTCCCGCTGGCGGTATGCGCCTGACAGTCTGGCCGCAAGAACGTTCTCGATGATCGGAACACTGACACCGCCCTGAACGTTCAGGAAATCACGATTGCCATAAGAGATGTTCCCAAAGCCCTCGATCTCTTGAAGGTTTGGCTTGGCCGTTGTGATGTTCAAGGCACCCGCAGATGTGTTGCGTCCGAACAGCGTCCCTTGAGGACCACGAAGAACTTCGAGTTGTTGCAGATCGAGCAAGTCTCCGAGCGCAATACCCGGGCGGGACAGGAAGACACCGTCGATAAACACCCCGACGGAGCTTTCGAGGCCAATATTGTTACCCGTCGTCCCGACGCCGCGAATACGGATACTCGTTCCGCCTGATTCGGTCTGTGAATTTTGCAGATTAAAGCTTGAGGAAATGCTGCTCAGGCTTTTGATGTCTCGCACGCCTTGGGCTTCGAGTGTCTCTGGATCGAAAGCGGAGACGGCGATCGGCACATCCTGGATCGATGCGTCGCGGCGCGTCGCGGAAACGATAATCTCGTTGAGGGTTCGGGCCGAATCTTCATCCTCAGTTTCCTGCCCCATCGCGGGTGTCGTGGCGAGCAGGCTGATGGCGGCGGCACCGCAAAGAAGCTTGGAATTGTAGCGTCGGTTAAATCTCATTTTCAATTTTCCTCCCTAGATCCCGGCGGGCTGCCAGTAACCAGATTATTGTTTTCGGTGCGCATTATGCTTGGACACTCTGAGGCAATTGAGCGTGACATGCGGCATTGTGTCAACGTCCATAACTGTGATGGAACCATGGACTTGGTGTGGTAAGAGCACAATGCGCTGATACTATTGGTAATCCGGCAGAAGGTGTGCCGGTGGCAAAGGAGAGATTTGTGTCCGAGTGTGACCAAAATGCCATTGTCCTGTTTTCGGGTGGACAGGATTCGACGGTCTGTCTTGTCTGGGCGTTGAATCACTTCGCAAAAGTCGAGACAATTGGCTTTACCTATGGTCAACGCCATGGTGTCGAGCTTGACTGTCGCGTGAGGGTTCTGAAGGAATTGCGACGCTTGATGCCGGTGCTGACCGAGCGGCTTGGTGAGGATCATGTCAGTGATATTTCGGCACTTGGCGCGCTAAGCGATACCGCGCTGACCCGCGAGAAGGAAATCGAGTTGAGCGAGACCGGTTTGCCAACCACATTTGTGCCCGCGCGGAACCTTGTGTTCTTGACGTTGAGTGCAGCTTGGGCGTGGCGGCGCGGAGCCAATATCCTGGTTGGTGGCATGTGCGAGACGGATTTTTCAGGCTATCCAGATTGCCGCCGCGCAACCCTTGACGCGCAAGCTGAGGCTTTATCGCTCGGGCTTGATACGCCAATGAAGATTGAAACGCCACTAATGGCAGTTGATAAAGCGCAAACATGGCAAATGGCGTTTGATCTTGGCGGGGCCGATTTTGTGGATATGATCGTCGAGCAGACCCATACTTGCTATCTTGGCCAACGCGATCAGCGCCATGACTGGGGCTATGGATGCGGGACATGCCCAGCTTGCCTGCTTCGCAAATCGGGTTGGGAGATATGGCAAGGGCAAGGCAACTCATGAGGGTCTATTCGGTCAAGGAGGCATACCTCACCTTGCAGGGCGAGGGCGCGCAGACCGGACGCGCGGCGGTTTTTCTGCGCTTTGCCGGATGCAATCTCTGGAGCGGAAGGGAGGTCGATCGTTCCAAAGCGGTGTGCAATTTTTGTGATACGGATTTTGTCGGGACCGATGGCCCGGGCGGTGGAAGGTTCGACAGCCCTCAGGCGCTGGCTGCCCATGTCCACAGAATTTGGAAGGGTGATGTTTCGGGTACTGATGGGACGCCATATGTGATCTGCACTGGAGGAGAGCCTTTATTGCAGCTCGATAGGGCGGCGATTGCAGCGCTAAAGACTATGGGTTTCGAGGTCGGTGTTGAGACAAATGGAACTTTGCCTGCGCCAGAGACGCTTGATTGGATATGTGTTAGCCCAAAAGCAGATACAGCTCTGATGCAGCGCCATGGGAATGAGCTCAAGCTGGTCTATCCACAGGAGCTAGCGCGGCCCGAATTGTTCACAGGACTGGACTTCGAGCATTTTTTCCTGCAACCGATGGACTCTGACAAGACGGCTGAGAATATTGCAGCCGCCGCAGCATATTGTATGAAGTATCCCCAATGGCGACTGAGCTTGCAAACCCACAAATTGATTGGACTGCCGTGAGCGATGAGAGCACGAGGCACTGCGGTTTGAATGTGGAAGGGCAATATTTTGAAATTGCGAAGTCGGTAAACTTTGAGGCCGCCCACCGCCTGCCTGCGCGCAGCGGACATGATCCCTATGGCCGCATTCACGGTCACTCTTTCGAACTGGAAGTGACGATTGGCGGGCAGGTGCAGCCTGGTAAATTATGGGTCGAGGATATTGCTGTCTTGACTGCAGCCCTTGGCAGCATTGCGGGCGAGTTGGACCACCAATTGCTCAATGATATTGAAGGGCTCTCGGTGCCGACGCTTGAAAATATTCTTGTCTGGACGGCAAATAGGTTGTCAGACAAACTCGACAATATTGCCCAGATCAAACTCTCGCGGCCGAGCCTTAAAGAAGTCTGCGTACTTCGGCTTGGCGGCATGTAGGGAAGGCGGTGAGGCGATGGCTGCGCAGACGCTACCCACGAATGCAGCGCTCGTGACCGAGATCGAAGCTAGGCTGGCACAAAGTATCGCCGAAGCGGATGTCACAGCCAAGCCGTATCCGCATTGGATCGCGCGCCAAATGCTTCCCGCGCAAGTTGCCGCCGGGATTTGCCAGCTACCCTTTGCTGCGCCAGAGCTAAGAGGTCTTTCCGGCAAGCGCGAGGTTCATAATGCCACGCGGACATATTTGGATGCCGATTGTCAGATCGCCCATCCGCTCGCAGCCGCTGTCGCCCAGGCGTTTCAGGCGGAAGCCACAATAGCACGCATTGAAGAGAAGTTTGGCGCCACCTTAGAGGGCACGTATTTGCGAGCAGAGTTTGCACAAGACGTGGATGGATTCTGGCTTGAGCCGCACTCTGATCTTGGTGTGAAGAAGTTTACGCTGCTGCTCTATCTCTCCGATGATCCCAGACACGCTTCCCTCGGCACGGATATTTACGACGAGAACAAAATCCATGTTGGGACGAGCCCGTTCGAGCGGGGTACAGCGATGATTTTCGTGCCATCAAGCTATACAATCCACGGCTTCGAAAGGCGTCCGATTGCGGGCGTTCGCCAGTCTTTGATCATTAATTACGTCACGGATGACTGGCAGGCGCGGGAGCAATTGGCCTTCCCCGACCGCCCAATAGGAGGCTAGGCCGTGTATTGCTTGTTCGTACGGTTAGTCCGATTGGCGCATTAGGATGATAGCGGAGATTATAGCCGAAAGCCCGGCGGTTCATGCGGCGCGCATAGAGGCGCTTTATGATGTCACTTTTGGTCCCGGACACTTTGCAAAAACCGCCGAGCGATTGCGCGAGCACAACAGGTCTTTGCCTGATCTGAACAGGTTGGCGCTCGCCCATGATGGCTCGGTTGTCGGGGTCGTCCGTATGTGGCCAGTCCTTGTCGAACATGGCGGGCAAGCGCTTTTTGTCGGGCCCGTGGCTGTTCACCCAAACCATCGTGGTAGGAAACTCGGTCTTGAGCTTTGTCGGTTGGCGCTAGACGTTGCGCGCGAGAAAGGCTGGTCAGGTGCTATAATTATTGGTGCTCCAGCGTACTTTGCGCCTTTGGGGTTCGTTCCGGTATCCCCTCGTCAATTGGTGTTTCCCGGGCCGCAAGATATGAAGCGGGTGATGACATTGAGTTTCAACGGAGCAGCCAATGCCTATCGCGGACGAATAATTGCGCACAGAGTGTAGGGTTGTGGTGGACTTTTTGTGCAGGCACAGTCTAGGGTCTGGGAACTGTATTGTCCTGTGTAACCATGGCCACTGTCTGGTATGAACCTTCAACTACTTAACCGAATAGAAGGCACGCTATGGGCCTGGATGTCGTTCGTTATGCGCCATCCCGTGAAGATGATTGCAACCTTGGTTGGTTTAGCATTTTTGGGCTTGATTTTGGCGATGAACGGGTTGGGTGTAAATTCCGATACGTCCCGCATGGTATCGTCCAAGCTCGATTACCGGCAGGCGCAGATCGACTTTGAAGCAGCATTTCCTAAAGAAGAGATCCGCGTTGCACTGATCATCCGGGCGCGCAGCGAAGATGAAGCGGACGCCTTTGCGGAGGAGATTTCGGCCGTGTTGCGTGGCCGAACCGATGCGGTCAGCGATGTTTTTGCCGCAACTGCTGATCCTTTCCTGATTGAGAACGGGCTTCTGTTTCTGGAAACATCAGAACTGGATGAGTTGTTGGGCGGGGTTACGGCAGCTGCGCCGATTTTGAAGCGACTGGGCCGAGAGCCGGATCTCGACCGGCTCTATCTGTCCCTGGCCGATGCAATTGAGCCACTTGAGGCAGGTGACATGCCCGCCAATGCACTCATTCATGCTATGGATGCGGTGTCAGAGACCATTGAGAACCGGCTTGCGGGGACGCCGGAACCCTTATCCTGGCAGGAGATCTTCCGGTCCGATGCCAAAGACAATCCATCCGGCGTTCACCAGCGTATTATCTCAATAACGCCTGTCCTTGATCTCTCTCGCCTACAACCAGCCCGACCTGCCGTCCTGGCCATCAATAAAGCTATTAACGAGGTGGTTGCAGCCAGCGAGTTCCAGATAACCGCGTGGGTGACCGGCAATGCCGTTTTACGGACCGAGGAGTTGGCAAGCGTCACTGAGGGGATTGGATTATCACTCGCCTTGTCGGCACTCTTTATTATCATATTGTTGATGATAGCGTTGCGATCTGCGGTGCTGGTCGCCACATCTATATTGGCATTGGTCATCACAATCCTGATCACAGCTGGGTTTGCAGCGGTATTCTACGAAACGCTCAATTTGGTTTCCGTGGCCTTTATGGTTTTGCTTGTCGGGCTCGGAATTGATTTCATGATTCATCTGGCGCTCCATGTTCAGGAGGAGCGCACGATCGGACGCGAATGCCGGGCGGCCTTGTTCCGGTCGAACCGTCATATCGGGGCGGCATTAGCGCTGTGCGCGCCCACCTCGGCCATTGCATTTTTCGCGTTTGCACCAACCCAGTTTACTGGCATGACCCAGCTTGGCATTGTTTCGGGTTTTGGCGTTCTGGTGGCGTTTGTTGTCGCGGTTACACTTCTGCCAGCAGTGCTGGCGCTTTTGCCTGTCAATTCGGGTGTCAGGCTGAAAAGCGGCGTTCCGAGCGGATATATGTCCAAACTTTCCATTGAAGGACCGTGGCAGTCACGGGTGGCGATGGCGACGATTGGGCTCGGGTTTTTGTCGATCTTCCTTCTGCCCTCGGTGCGTTTCGATGCTGATCCAATGGCTCTGCGCGATCCGGAGGCGCCGTCTGTCAAAGCCTTCAATCTGTTGTTTGATGATGCCGATACCCAGCCTTACAATTTGTCGCTTTTGCTGCCCGATGCGGCCGCTGTAGATCTTATCCGACCAACGCTTGAGGCTTTGCCGGAAGTTCGAAGAGTTTTGGGACCGGCGGACCTGGTGCCGAAGGACCAGGAATATAAGCTTGATGCGATTGATATTGCCGCGTTTGGGCTCGAAAGCGTGTTTGGAGAACAGACGCAGATTTCGAAGACCGCGCGCGAGGCGGCCTATGGGCGACTGGTTTCCGTGCTCATGGATCATGACCACCAAAGCGCTGTAAGGCTTTCCCAAGCGCTTGAGGATCTCAAACTGGCGAGCGAGACCTCCGCCGATTTCGAACTGGCGGTTCAGCAAGATATTTTCCGGTTCTGGCAGCAGCAATATGATCGGCTGGAGAAACAGATTTACCCGCAAGAAATCACCTTTGATGCCCTTCCTGAATTGTTGAGCAGCCAGTTCGTTGCCGCCGACGGGCGCCTGCGCTTGCAGATAGAGCCGGCCGAGGATCTCAGGGATAAAAATGCGCGGCAGCGCTTTGTCGAGGCAGTTAGAGCGGTTGCGCCACAGGCGGCGGGGTCTGCCAGAAGCGTGCTTGAATCGGGGCGGGTGATTTCGCGCGCCATGCTTATCGCG
The DNA here is from genome assembly GCA_938011445.1 of uncultured Hyphomonadaceae bacterium. Taxonomy (GTDB): domain Bacteria; phylum Pseudomonadota; class Alphaproteobacteria; order Caulobacterales; family Hyphomonadaceae; genus CALLCD01. The sequence goes on along the minus strand of CALLUH010000061.1, from coordinate 10,422 downwards.
ATTGTCTGCGCTTGGTTTGCGGTGGCGGGCCTGCTTTTCTTGATCTTGCGGGACCGGTTGCTGGTCTGTGTGATTCTGCTGACCCTACTTTTGGCCGGGGTGCTGACGGCGGCCATGTCAGTTATTATCGGCGTCCCATTCAATTTTGCGAATGTGATTGCTGTGCCACTTCTCGTGGGGGTCGGTGCTGATAGCGGGATCCATTTAGGAATCAGGGCTCGACGTAGCCATGACCCAAATGAAATTTACGAGACATCGACCCCGCGTGCGGTTTTTTTCAGCGCAATCACAACAGTTTGTTCGTTCGGCACATTAATGTTATCTGCGCATCGCGGCGTTGCAAGCATGGGTATATTGCTGACAATTGCCATCGGATTCACGCTTATTTGCACTATTTTGGTCCAGCCATGGCTTCTGAACGTGCTTGATCGAAGTCGGGCGAATATGTCACGGCTGTAAAATGACAAAGCGTTATCTTTCTTTCAGCTTTGCTTACGCATAGTGTGATCAGAAGGCCCGATAAGGGTCGCAGGGTCGTGGAGTCCGTGTGTATTATTCAAAATTGCGTATTGCTCTCATTGGTTTTCTTGCAGCGGCGGGATTGAATGCCCCCGTATCGCCGGTTGGCTTGGCGCAAGCGGAAGAAGCTGTGAATGTTTCTGAACGAACCGTCTTGCCTGACAGATTTGTCTCCGACTTGCTTGACGAGTTACGTCGGATAAACACAACAGCCGAAGAAGATGCCGGCGTGCAGTTGCGCGGCGCTTTGCTCGAGAAGATGGCCGTCTCGTATTTGCAAAGATACTTGATTGCCGGTGACATAAAGCAAGCCGGCACAGCCGAACAATTGGCTCAGTATAATGGTTTGTTTTCCGATTATATATCGGCGGCCATAGGCGGTTCGATTGATCGGCTGGTCGAACGGCGAATAGACATTGAAACCACCACTGAGCGGCGACCGGGCGATTTCGTGGTACGGTCCAAAGTCTTTTCTGATGCCGGAGAGGTGAGGGCGGTGCTGGATTGGCGCATTCGCAATCGGCGCGGAGAACTGTTTCTCACTGATTTCTTCGTTGATGGACAATCCTTCGTGGTCGAGCGCAAAGCCCAGTTCTCGGTGATGGTTCGCAATGGTGGCTTTGACGCCCTGCTGAAACATATGAAAGATGTGATCTCAGACGAGGACGTATAAACGTTTTTTAGCTCGGGTCACAATGCGCCTGCGGATCGCTAAGCAACCGTAAGAGGCGGATTGCTTCGCGTGCCTCCTGCATGATGAGCGGTCTTTCAGTTTCGCAAAAATCCAGCCAGGCTTTATCATCCTCACTCTTCGCGCGGATGCGTTTAAGAGCCCCAGCCAATTGCTGGTCCATAAACGCAATGGTTTTCTCCAGCGATAAGATCTGGAGCCTCCATTCGTTTTTGAAAACGGACTCTGGTGTTGGTTGTATCAGTGGCAGAACTTTGTTATCCATATGAACGATTTACAACCAATAAGATTAAAAAACAACCTTAAATATTGAAAATATCGCGCATCACGAGAATTTTGGTGTGCTGCATGATGGAGCCTTGCGCTAAACTGGTTTTTTCGACACCGCCCGTTCAGCCTCTAATTGATCAATCCTCGCTTGATAAAGCTCTGGCAAAGGTAATGTTGGGGCAACTTTCATCTTTAGGCGCGCAATAACATCATCGGCACTTGGATGGACCCCGTCGGCAGCGACCACACGTCCAACAGTGTTCGTAATGGCCGCCAGCACATTCTTTCGATTGCGAAACTCATGTCGCCAAACGATATAATTGCCTGACCATCCGACAAGGCGCGTCTCGACACGGTAGCGCTCGGGGAACCTCAAGCTGCGGAGATAAGAGCCATCCTTGAACACAACCATAGGCGTCCAGTCCTGCTTGCGGAGGCCGCGCCAGAGGCCGGTTGCAATCATCCAGTTCATAAGCGCGATGTCGGTAATCGAGAAGTACCGGCTATTGGTCATGTGTTGGAACATGTCATGATCGGTGATCCAGACGCGAAACGTCATGATATGCTTATTATGGATGTCCATAGCCGTTTTCAAAAACGCCGTCCGGATATAAAGCACCATTAGTCGGATAATGAGGGTCATGGCGTGACGGCTCCCGTTCTCTAAGGCTTAGGTTTGTACGGTTGACCACCAGGATTGAAGGCTTGATCCGATGGCGGTCATCGCCTCACCGATTGCCGGTGAGACACGAAAGGCAATCATCACCGTACCTTCTAAAGCGGTATCTTTATCAGGATCAATGGGCCAGCGCGCACCGGTGATATAACCTTCGGTCAGATCTGACAGATACGCGCCGAACTCAACCTCACGCTCGTCAAGGAACAAGGGTAGCCAGACAAGTATCTGTGCCTTTGGCCAACGCCGCAAGGCGCGTGGCATCCAATCGGCGAGTGTATCCATATCGGCTATTGTCTCATAGCTTGGGTCAACCAGAACCAACATTGTCTCGCCCGCTCTTGGCGCAAGCTTCAGGGCGCCCGAATATCCGTCCGCCCTTTTGGTCTGAACCCGCGGATCATCTTTTAGGGTATTATGCAGCGCATCATATTCCTGAGGATGTTTCTCGAATAGAATGAGCCTATCCGTGTTTGTCAGCATGGTCGCAGCAAGAAGCGGTGATCCGGGGTACGCAGCGACCCCAGCATCCGTAACCGTGCGCAACCAGGGCTTTAACGGACGCGGCGCATTGCCATCCATCATGGATAGAACGCCAGCTTTTGCCTCGCCCGTTTTACGTGCCTGTTTCCCCATCAAATCATATTGTCCGCGTCCTGAATGGGTTTCGACATAGAAGATCTTATGCCTCGCTTCGACGAGTTGGGACAATGTTGCATGGAGCACGGCATGCTTGAGCACATCTGCGCGGTTTCCGGCATGGAAGCCGTGTTGATAGGAGAGCAAAGCCCTAGTCCGCAGCTGCGAGAGAAGCCGTTCGGGCCGCCTCGAACTCGTTGCCTTTATACCAGGTGGGCCAGTCATCGGAGGCTGCAATATCGCGTCCGAGCGTAAAGAGCGTTTGAACTTCCTGTTCCATCCCGGACATATCCCAGCTTGCATCATACTCGTCGGCTGGCTTGTGATAGCGCTGCGCGGTGTAAACATCTGCAAAGGCCCGTCCGGCTGCAACGCCGCCATCTATCTTGTCGAGGCCAGCATCAGCATACAGCATGGGCACGCCCTTCTTGGCGAAGGAGACATGATCAGAGCGGTAGAAATAACCCGCTTCGGGGGTCGGATCCGGCACGATGGTTCGACCGTCATTTTCCGCAATGGCCTTCAACCTGTCTTCAAGCTCGGAGGCGCCATACCCAACGACAACCAGATCACGGGTCTTGCCGATGGGCAAGATCGCGTCAATATTGACGCCTGCAACGATTTTGTTCAGCGGCACGGTCGGGTTTTCTGCATAATAGGCCGAGCCAAGCAGGCCGGACTCTTCAAGGGTGACCGACACAAACAGCACCGAACGGTCTAGTTCCTCGGCCATCATGGCTTCCGCAATTTCGAGTGTTGCTGCGGACCCAGATGCGTTATCGACGGCCCCATTGAAAATCTGATCTTCATAAAAATCTTCGCCCGGTGCCCCTGTCTTGTCACCCGATTTTTTACCAATATGGTCCCAATGGCTGACATAAAGCATGTACTCATCTGGCCGCGTATTACCGGGAATAACACCGACCACATTGTGACTTTGGAGCCGTTTCAGCTTCTGTGTAACCGTGCCTGATGCGGTCAACTCGCCCATATCCTGAGAGGTAAATCCCGGCATGGCAGCGGCCAGTTTCATAGCTTGAAAGTCGAGACCGGCTTGCGCAAACAGATTGAGTGCCATCTCATTGCTGATCCAGCCTTCAAGTAGCGTGCGGTCTTTGCCAGCATCGGGGCGCACCAGATCCGGTTGCCCGCCCGACCAGGAATTGGCCACCACATCCCAGCCATAAGACGCGGGCGCTGTTTCATGGATGACAATAGCGGCGGCAGCGCCCTGACGGGCGGCTTCTTCATACTTATAAGTCCAGCGACCATAATAAGTCATCGCGCGGCCATTGAAGCGGGCCTCTTCTGGGGAGGCGTAGCCCGGATCATTTACCAGGATAACCACAGTTTTTCCCGCCACGTCCAACCCCGCATAATCATCCCAATCGTATTCGGGAGCGACGACACCATAGCCGACAAACACCATCTCCGATCCGGCAAATGAAAGCGGCGTCTCGGTTTGCCGCTTTGACCAGATCACCGCGTCAGTGCCCAAAATCATGTCAGTTTGCACATCTCCCTTGCTGACGGAAAGACCGGAGTTTTCAGCGTCGAGGGTCAACTCAACCATATCGACGGGCTGTAAATAGCTGCCATCTTCAGCGCCGGGTTTAAGGCCAATCCGCGCCATCTCTGCGGCGATCCAGCGTGCGGATGCTTCGCCAGCCTGTGTGCCCGGCGCGCGGCCTTCGAAAATATCGTCCGACAAGGTTTCGATACGGGTTGCGATCTCGCGGCCCGAGATAGCCGCCATTGTGCCATTTGGTAGCGGCAGCAATAACGCTTCGGCCGTGTCGCTGGCCGCCTCAGCGGGAACGGGTTGGGTTAAAACAGGGGCATCGGTTTCCGAGCCCCCACATGCGGCCAAAAGGGCAAGAGCGCTGAGTGCGATTGGCAATCGAATCATGGATGTTCTCCGGAATGTCTATAGCTTCAAGTTTGGCACGGGGAGGCCCAGCCTTCAACAGTCCGGTTGCGCCCCGGTGAGACTTGAGGCTGGGCGAGCTGGCTCGTTCGGCTTATAGATGATGATATTACGCAAAGAGAGCTTGATATTATGGCAGATACGCTGCGCTCGCTTGAACGGGACATTCGTGCCTGTACGCTCTGCAAAGACGAGATGAGCCGCGCACCGCGACCGGTTCTGGCGGTCTCTTCAACGGCAAGAATACTGGTTGTCGGGCAGGCACCGGGCAATCTGGCAATGGAAAGTGGCAAGCCGTTCTCTGATCCGTCCGGTGTGCGCTTACGCGATTGGATGGGGGTCGATGATGATGCCTTCTATGACGCCAGCAAAGTCGCGATTGTGCCGATGGGCTTCTGTTTCCCCGGTTACGACAAAAACGGCTCGGACATTCCGCCGATGAAACGGTGCGCAGAGGTCTGGCGGGCGAGACTTCTTGCGCAGCTACCAAACATTGAGGTCACGCTTCTGGTTGGCGGCTATGCCCAGAAGTGGCATCTGGGGAAACGCATGGGGCGGAACTTGACGGAGACGGTTCGGCAATGGCAAATATATCAGAGTGAGGGGGTGTTCACACTGCCGCATCCCTCATGGCGCAATACTGGATGGTTGAAAAAGCACACATGGTTCGAGACAGAAACCCTTCCCGCCCTAAAAAGCGCTATATCGCAGGCCTTATCGGTTTAACCCTTGTTGGGCTTTGGGTGGCGGCTTGCGCCCCAACCCGTGGACATCTTCAGGCGCTCATTGTTCAGGAGACGATTGTGGAGGCTTTTGACCCAGAAGCGAATAGATTTACGAGTTTTGACGGCGCCATACTGGGGTTGACCGTCTGGGAAGGGGACGGGCAGGGCGAGCCTGAATATGTTGTCGTTGGCGTGCATGGTATGAATGATTATGCCGCCGCTTTTGAGTATGCAGGGCCATATTGGGCGACCCGTGGGGTTACGACCTATGCTTATGATCAACGCGGCTTTGGCCGATCCGTTGGGCGTGGGAAATGGCCCAAGGAAGAATTGATGCGCGAGGATCTACGCGCCGCAGTGCGGGTGGCGCGGGCCAGACACCCTGAGGCGACATTGAGTGTTGTCGGGATCTCTATGGGCGGGGCGGTGGCAATGACCGCTTTCGGTTCGGACAACCCACCGGCCGATGTTGATAGGCTTATCTTATCGGGGCCAGGCCTGCGCGGCTGGGGCGGGCTACCCTTTCATCACCGCGCAAGCCTCTGGGCATCTGCAAAAACTCGTCCAAACTGGATTGTTGTCCCGCCCAAATTTGCAGTCCAGAAGATTACCCCATCAGATAATTACGATATGCTTGTTCGGCGCGGCCGCGACGAACTCAATGTTTTCGAGAACCGGATTGATCAAGTCTATGGTGTGGTGTCTGTAATGGAAAACGGCCATAAGTCAGCGCCGCTTTTGCCGCCGAATACGCTTATGCTCTATGGCGCGAAAGACGATATTATCCCCGAAAACTTTATGCGCCGCACTGCACCGACGCTAGCACCACATGTGCGCACAGCCTATTATGAGAATGGCTATCATATGCTGATGCGCGACTTGCAGCGTGAGATTGTGTTTGAAGACCAATTAGAGTTTATGCGTGATGCGGATGCGGACTTACCATCTGACGCGCCACCTATTCCATGGGCGCCGCAATAGAGACTTGTCGTGGTCTAGTCTTCGCTTGCATCGCGTAGGCCATTATGACAATGAGACCCCAGTTTCTGGCCAAATCTTGTGCAAGGCAGCGCTATGTTCGATCACCCCTCGTTTGATTCTCATGAAGATGTGCATGTCTTCCATGATGAACCCAGTGGCTTAAGGGCGATAATTGCGATCCATTCAACGGCGCTCGGTCCGGCCGCTGGGGGGTGCCGGATGTGGAATTATGCATCCGATGAAGCCATGTTGACCGATGCGCTAAGATTGTCTCAGGGGATGAGCTATAAGAACGCTATGGCAGGTCTCGAACTGGGTGGAGGCAAAGCGGTTATCTGGGGAAATTCCCATACGGATAAAACGCCCGAACTTTTTCGCGCCTTTGGCCGTGCGGTAGAGCATTTGCAGGGGCGTTACTGGACGGCAGAAGATGTTGGTCTGAGCCCTGCGGATTTGGCTGCTGCGGCTGAAGAAACCAGCTATGCGGCCGGACTGGAAAATGGCGCGGCAGCAAGCGGTGATCCCAGCCCGGTCACGGCCTTGGGTGTTTATCGCGGCATTTGCGAGACGGCCAAGCGCGCTTTTGGAAGCCCTGATCTGAGCGGAAAAACCGTCGCCGTGCAGGGGGTTGGTCATGTAGGCAGTGACGTTTGTCGGCATGTGGCGAAGGCGGGCGCAAAACTCTACGCCTCGGACGTGAATACAGCTGCGCTGGAGCGTATCTCGAAAGAGACAGGTGCAATAATCGTCGCGCCCGATGAGATCTATGATCAGCCCATGGATATTTTCTCTCCCAATGCGCTTGGGGCGACAATCAATGATGAGAGTTTCTCGCGCCTTGGCGCCAAAGTCATCGCAGGCGGCGCGAACAATCAGTTAGCGAGCGCGGATATGGGCGAAAAATTGCGCAAAGCAGGCGTTTTATATGCGCCCGATTATGTCATCAATGGCGGCGGAATTATCAATGTTGCGGCCGAAATTTCCGGTGCCTATTCGCGCACTTGGGTGGATGGCAAACTGGATGTTCTGATGCAGACACTTGGTGATGTGCTTGATGAAAGCCTTTCAGAAGGAATGCCGACCAACCTTGTTGCCGACCGGATTGCCAAGGCGCGGATCGGCCGAAGCGCTTAAGTTTGGCCCGATCATTCCCGGTCTTTCTTTCGCCCGAAAAGACCTCCCAACGCGTCGCCCACGGCGTCTTCGATGCCGTCTTCCACAGCGCTCTCAACGGTCTCCTGAACCGACTGTGGCGGCGTTTCGGCAGGAGGTGCATCGGTCGCGTCAGCTGCCGCCTCAGCAGGACTCTCGGCTGGACCGGACGGAGCGGCAGGGGCCTGTCCCTGATTTCTGTTGCCACCAAGCGCATTGCCCAGAACACCTGAAAGCGCACTTCCTGCTCCATCGCCCAAAGCTCCGCCAACCTGATCCTGAACCAGCGAGCCAACACGGTTGACAGCCTCGCCCGCAAGCATATTCGTCAATGCGCTCGTATCCGGCACGATTGAGGGAGACAGCCAATCGCCTGTGATCCGGAGCGGGATACCAATATTGTTGACCTGCACATTGTTCAGATTGCCTTGTCCCGCCGCGTCTGCAGCAATTTGTAGCGCCATATCTAGGCTTTGCTGACCGAGATTGATCTGGCCCAGACCGTCCGCACCAAAAGCTGAACTCAGAATTTTCATAAGCTCTATCTGAGCCACACCATTGCGCACCTTAAGAACGGAATCAAATGAAGTGAAGTCCGTTTTCGTGCTGGGGGATAGGCCGAGATCGAATGAGCCTGATGTAAGGCTTGAGCGAAGATCGGTTGTGGTGCGCAGCAATTGGCCAATATTGATCCCCTGCAGTGCCCCGTTTGAGAGCGAGGCACCAAAATCACCGTTCAGGCTGTTCATGATGTCATAAATGCTGGCGCCGTTTCCAGTAATGTCGAGCGAAAACTTACCGCTTCCGGAAAGCCGGTCGAGCCCGACAAAAGTTTCCATAATATCCTGCATCAGAATGCTGTCACCCGTCAGCGCCATGTTGAGTTGCGGTGTCCCGCGTGATGTCGTCAGTCCAATATCGCCCCCCCATTGGCCGCCAAAGGCGTTGAACTGCTCAATATTGGTGGTCAGATTGCCTCCTGAGAGTTTGGCGCTTAGCCGCGCGTCAGACAGGACAACTTTATCAATGGTCAGAGCGGGGCTGGACAATCGGATGTCGGCATCAACTGTCTGGAGGCTCTCAAGCGCTAAAGGCGTTTTGCTCCAGCCTTTTGGGGCATTCGGATCTGGCTCTGTCTCGCCCAAAAATGGTGTGAAATCGATGGGGCCAGTGGACAGATCGCCGGTAATTTTTGGGCGTGCACCGCGAAGGTCAACGCCAAGCGTACCATTGGCCGTGATGTCGTCGAGCGTAACGTCAAGCCCACTGATCGACACATTGTCAAAGCTACCGCTTGTGTTTCCCGAAATATTGAAACTTTGAAGTGTACTGCCTGGTTCAAGCGCAACGCCCGCTGCGGCGGCAAGCGCGCGCAATTGTGAACTCTTGGCATTGATGTTGCCATCGAGCCGTCCTGAGCCAGCCATTGAGACCGTGCCCCCGAATGAAGCGTCAAGCAGCGGCCCGGTGATGCTCAAATCGCTGCCGCCAAGCGCGAGTGCATCGGTCGTACCTGAAACTTTGCCGGACAGAGCGACCGTCGCACCTTCCAAAACACCAGCCTGTGCAATGTCCAGGCCCAATGCCGCGATGGTTTGAGCGCTACGGTCCATATTAAAGGAAAAGTCGCCATCAACACTGGTGGCTTCCGCGACCGTCACTGCACCTGTGAAGTTGACATCAATTGCTTCACCATCGACTTTCATCGTGGCAAACTGCAAGTTCAGATTGTCGATTGCGCCAGACACACGACCATCGCTTTGCAAGCTTCCAAGTGGCGGGAGTGCGACAGGCAGTGTCGCAGCATCTATCGCGGCCTTTTCTGCGAGCGCGGCAATGCTGTCAGCTGAAAGCGAGAAGGCACCGTTGACCGCCGGAGTATCGCCAAGGGTCGCGCTACCATCATAGCGAACGTCAACAAAATCAGTGGTAAGCTCGGCGTTCAAGTTGGTCGCCTCCCCATCCATGAGTGCTTGTGGCGAAGCCAGATCGACCGTAAATGCAAACGCCTCACCATCGAACAGCCCGTCCCCCTTGGCCGTGAGAGGTGATGTCAGCGCCTCAACTGAAGCTTCGGCATTAAACTCGCGCAGCTCGTAAACCGTTCCGGCTTCAGCATCGTCATAGGTCAAGGACGCATTCACCAATCGCGCCCGGTTAACGCCGGCATCTACGGATGCGCCGCCTTCGGATGTGTCTGTCGGAGCCTCGGCATCGGCCGCGTCACCCAGAGCCCAATTGGTGCGTCCGTCTGCCAGTCGTTGCAGGCGAATGTCAGCATCTACAAAGGCCAGTTCATGCACCTCGACTTTGCGCGAGAGTAGAGGGCCCCATTTTACCGACGCACGCAGGGCACCAGCTTTGACCATGTGCTCGCCCTCAAAGCCTTCTGCATTGGCCACAATGACATCCTCAATGCTCGCCGAGATTCGTGGGAAAAAAGAAAGTCCTACATCGCCATTAAGCGCAACATCGCGTCCCATTGCACCAGTCGCAGCCGCTTCAATGCGTTCTTTATAGACCTCTTTGGGAATCAGGAGCGCCGCTCCGACTGCCGCGCCAATGGCTAAGACAAGAATGACAAGTATGGAAATAAGGACGCGTTTCATGGAACCTGCTCCGATGGTGGTATCTGGGCGCAAGGTTAACATATTTTGCCGCCGATGAACGAGGCTTGAAGAAAAATAAATGAAAGCTCAGCTTGACCCAAAAGAAGACCTTGATTAGACGAGCGCTTCAGCCCATAAGGGCTAGGAAATGCGCGGGTGTAGCTCAGCTGGTTAGAGTGCCGGCCTGTCACGCCGGAGGTCGCGGGTTCGAGCCCCGTCACTCGCGCCATTTC
>CALLUH010000060.1 GCA_938011445.1 uncultured Hyphomonadaceae bacterium | reverse complement strand
GGCGGTCAAAGCTTTCTATCCGTCAAAACCGCCCTTCCCGCTCATGCATGTAGATACGACGTGGAAGTTTAGCGAGATGATAAAGTTCCGCAATGAGATGGCCAAGAAGCTCGGCATGGACCTGATCGTCCACATCAATGAGGAGGGCGTGAAAGACGATGTCGGCCCCTTCTCGCACGGCTCCGCACAACACACAGACATTATGAAAACCCAAGGGCTCAAACAGGCGCTTGATAAGTACAAATTTGATGCAGCCTTTGGCGGCGCGCGCCGTGACGAGGAGAAATCTCGCGCCAAGGAGCGTATCTTTTCCTTCCGCTCGGCTGAACATCGCTGGGATCCGAAAAACCAGCGCCCCGAGCTTTGGAACCTTTATAATACCCGCATCAAGCAAGGCGAGAGCATTCGCGTCTTTCCGCTCTCGAATTGGACCGAGCTGGACATCTGGCAATATATCCGCCGCGAGCAAATCGACATTGTGCCCTTATACTTTGCCAAAGAGCGCCCCGTCGTCGAATGGGAAGGCTCGCAAATCATGGTCGATGACGAACGTATGCCGGAAGAGCTACGCAAGACGGCCAAGATGAAGTCCGTCCGTTTCCGCACGCTGGGCTGCTATCCACTGACCGGCGCGGTCGAATCCACCGCAGATACGCTCGACGATGTTATTCAGGAAATGCTGCTGACGACATCATCCGAACGTCAGGGCCGAACCATTGACAGGGACCAGTCCGCCTCAATGGAGAAGAAAAAGCAGGAGGGCTATTTCTAATGGCGCACGTAGACACCCTCATCGCCGAAGACATCGGCGCCTATCTGGAATCCCACGAACGCAAATCGCTTTTGCGCTTTATAACTTGCGGCTCTGTCGATGACGGCAAATCCACGCTGATCGGCCGGCTGTTATATGACTCCAAAATGATCCTCGAAGACCAGCTCGAAGCGCTGGAGCGCGACTCTAAAAAGTCCGGCACCCAAGGCGAGAATATTGACTTCGCGCTACTTGTTGACGGCCTTGCCGCCGAACGCGAACAGGGTATCACCATTGACGTCGCCTACCGCTTCTTCTCCACTGAGAAACGCAAATTCATCGTTGCAGATACGCCTGGCCATGAACAGTACACGCGCAATATGGCAACCGGTGCCTCAACGGCTGATCTGGCTTGCCTTCTGATAGACGCCCGTCAAGGTGTGCTCACGCAGACGCGCCGCCATGCCTTCATCGTCTCGTCGCTCGGCATCCGCCGTCTCGTGCTGGCAATCAACAAGATGGATTTGGTCGATTATTCGCAGGAACGCTATAACGAGATCGTCGCCGACTTCACCGAGTTTGCAAAAAACCTGAACCCGAACATCGAGATTCAGGCGATCCCGCTCTCCGCGCTCGCTGGCGACAATATCACCGGCCCGCTTGGCAATACCGACTGGTATACCGGCCCGAGCTTGATGCACCATCTTGAGAACGTCTCGGTGGGCGATGAACGCGCCGCCGCACCTTTCCGCATGCCGATCCAATGGGTCAACCGCCCCAATCTCGACTTTCGCGGCTTCTCCGGCCAAGTCGCCGCAGGCACAATCAAACCGGGCGACCGGATCAAGACCTTGCCAAGCGGTAAAGAATCCACCGTCGAGCGCATCGTCACCTATACCGGAGACCTCGATCAAGCCGTGCCCGGACAATCGGTCACCATTACACTAAATGACGAGATTGACAGCTCGCGCGGCGATGTCATCGTGGCTGCAGACAGCCCGGCCGAAGTGTCCGATCAGTTCCAGTCGCGCATTCTCTGGATGTCCGACAATGCCATGCTACCAGGCCGGCGCTACCTCATGAAGATCGGCACAAAGACGGTCACGGCCACCGTCAACGCGCCCAAGCACGGCATTGATGTCAACACGCTCGAACAGCGCCCCGCCAAAACGCTGGAGCTGAACGAGATTGGCGTCTGTACGCTTTCGCTCGACCAGAACATCGCGTTCGACCCCTATGACATGGCCCGCGAAATGGGCGGCTTTATCCTGATCGACAGGATGACCAATGACACGGTTGGCATGGGGCTGATCGATTTTGCCCTGCGCCGCGCCGCCAATATCCACTGGCAGGCCGTCGATATTGACCGCAATGCCCATGCCGAACAAAAAGGCCAGAAGCCTGCTGTGCTCTGGTTTACCGGCCTATCGGGCTCGGGAAAATCGACCATTGCGAACGCGCTACAAAAACGCCTCTTCGCCATGGGCAAGCACACATATCTCTTGGACGGCGATAATGTCCGCCACGGCCTCAACCGCGATCTCGGCTTTACCGATGCTGACCGTGTGGAGAACATTCGCCGCGTCGCCAATGTCGCAAAGCTCATGGCAAATGCGGGCCTGATCACGCTTGTCTCGTTCATCTCGCCCTTCCGCTCGGAACGCCGCATGGCGCGGAACATGATGGAGGATGGTGAATATGTCGAAATCTTCGTCGATACGCCTTTGGAGGTTGCCGAACAACGAGATGTCAAAGGCCTCTACAAGAAAGCCCGTGCCGGAGAGATCAAGAATTTCACCGGCCTCGACAGCCCCTATGAAGCGCCCGACAATGCCGAACTACGCATCGACACGGTCGATCAGTCTGCTGAGGATGCTGCCGAGGAGATTATTCAGTGGATGACGGAGAAAGGCTTCTTCGAGATTTAGGATGCACGCCAAGGGGAAAGCGGGCTCATGGCCATAGACACCTCCAATGGTTATGAGACGCATGCGGACGCTTTTCTAAGCGCAAGATCAAAGTCTGGCAAAGCCCTTGTCAACGCCTGGGCGCAAACCTTGCCCGACCGATGCGCCGTCATTGATATTGGTGCTGGCTCTGGCGTGCCGCTCACAGATGTGCTGTTAAAACGCGGGCTGAACGTCTTTGCGCTTGACGCCTCCGCCCGCATGGTCGCCGCGTTCAAA
>CALLUH010000059.1 GCA_938011445.1 uncultured Hyphomonadaceae bacterium | reverse complement strand
GGGCCAAGTCCCGTTCAAAGGCCCGCTCGGCCCGATCGTGCATCAAATGGTTGGCGGCTTACGCGCCGCCATGGGCTATGTCGGCGCAAAAACTGTTGCCGAAATGCACGACAAGGCCGAGTTCGTCCAGATCACCGGCGCAGGCCTACGCGAAAGCCATGTGCACGACGTCACAATGACACGAGAAAGCCCGAACTATTCCATCCCGAGGGGGTAGCTAACCACCCTTCTCGCCAATCATCAGCAGCGTTGCTCCGTGTGCAGCTTTCGGGATAGGCAGCTTTTGCAGCACCCCAGAGCCAAGAAACGACGCGACCTTGCGCGCGCGCAATGGCTTGCCAAAATATCGCCCGCCCTTGTCTCGCCCCAGCCGTGCAAGCTTTGCCATCCACCATAATTGCCGCTCCCATGGCTCGACGCCGAAGCGGTAAACCCCCGCCACGTTCAGCCCGGCCTGCGCCATCACCGCGCCGAGCGCCGCTTCGCTCCACCATGTCACATGATGCGGCGGCGCATTAAGCACGAAATCGGGCAAACCGGAAACATAGGAACACGCGTCCGGCACACCGATCGCCACCCGTCCGTCCGCCCCAGCAATCTCGGCCATTCGCCGCACAAACCGCATCGGATCGCGAACATGCTCAAGCACCTGAAACGCGGTCACGAGGTCAGCCGAGCGAAATCCGTCAGAGGTCAAATAGTCCGCCATGTCGAGGCACCGCAAATCCAGCCCCTCAGCCACAGCCTTCCGAACCGCCTGGTCGTCCGTCTCCAAGCCACAATAGGCCGCACGCGGGACATAGCGGGCAAAATCCGCCCCGCCCACCCCTACATCAAGCACGCACCCATCCTCTCGCAGCCACGCCGCCGCTGCCGCAAACTCTTCCTTATGCGGCGGGTGATACCAGTCAAACGCCCGCATCGCCTGATAGAATGCCGCGTCCCCTTCAATGGCTGGCTCAAACCGCATCAGGCCCGTTTCACGGTCGCGCAAGAGATCAATATGCTCAACATGGGCAAACAGCCGCGCCACATCGACGCCAAAATCGCTTTGCCAACTCGCAATCAGATCTCTAACGAGAACGCGCTCGACACGTTCCGATGCGGGGTCAGCGAGATCGTTTTCAGGCACGGCGTTCATACTGCCGATTATGGCCTGATAACTACCCCCACACATCCTGTAATATCAAAGAACAAGATCAAATCTGCGTGCAACCCCCACAAGCGACCCTCAACCCATGTTGACAAATTCCGCCTCCCCCTGCGTTACCCCTTCGCATTTGACGCAGCTATCCGTATAGTAAAAGTTAACGCATCATGAAACGTCAAAGGAGCCTAACATGCAGGACTATCTTCAATTCTATATCAATGGCGAATGGGTCGACCCGGTCGAGCCGCGTACAATCGAAGTTGAAAACCCTGCCACCGAGGAGCCCTTCGCCCGCATCTCGCTCGGGTCTGCCGCTGACGTAGACAAAGCCGTCGCTGCTGCAAAAGCTGCCTTCGAGACGTTCTCGCAAACCTCCGTCGAATACCGCGCCGACCTGCTCGACAAAATCGTCGCTGGCTATCAGGCCCGCCTTGGCGATATTGCAACGGCCATTTCAAACCAGATGGGTGCGCCCATGTGGCTTGCAAACGCGGCCCAGGCCCCAGCAGGCCTTGGCCATTATGCCGGTACCGCCGCGATCCTGAGAAATTACGAGTTCGAAGAGCAAAAAGGCTCGACCCTGATCCGCAAAGAGCCCATCGGCGTGTGCGGCTTCATCACGCCGTGGAATTGGCCCGCCAATCAGGTCGCCTGTAAAGTTGCCCCCGCCATTGCCGCCGGTTGCACTATGGTCCTGAAGCCCTCCGAGATCGCCCCGCTCGACGCTATGCTGCTTGCCGAAGTGATGCATGAAGCGGGTGTTCCGCCCGGCGTGTTCAACCTCGTCAATGGCGATGGCCCGGGCGTCGGCTCTTATATGTCCAGCCATCCTGATGTCGATATGATGAGCTTTACCGGCTCGACGCGCGCTGGCGTGCTCGTGGCGCAGGCTGCCGCGCCCACCGTTAAACGCGTCGCTCAGGAGCTTGGCGGCAAATCCGCAAACATCGTCCTGCCAGACGCCGACCTTGAAAAAGCGGTTGCGGGCGGCGTCATGCAAATGATGACCAATTCGGGCCAATCGTGTAACGCGCCTAGCCGCATGTTCGTCCAGAAAGACCAGCAAGCCGACGCCATCGCAATCGCCCGCGCCGCCGCCGAAAGCGTACAAGTGGCCATGCCGGAAGACGCTCCCAGAGGTGCCATCGGGCCGATCTCGAACGCCAATCAGTATAATAAGGTCCAGGACCTCATCCAGACCGGCATTGACGAAGGCGCAACCCTCGTTGCGGGCGGACTGGGCCGTCCTGAAGGCTTCAATAAGGGCTATTTCGCGCGGCCAACCGTGTTTGCGGATGTCACCAATGACATGACCATTGCCCGCGAGGAGATCTTCGGTCCCGTGCTCGTCATGATCCCTTATGAAACCGAAGCGGAGGCGGTCGAAATGGCCAATGATACGGTCTATGGCCTGTCTGGCTATGTCCAGTCCGCCGACATTGACCGCGCCCGCAAAGTGGCCAATCAATTGCGCACCGGCAATGTCCACGTCAATGGCGCAGGAGCAGACTTTGCGGCCCCGTTTGGCGGCTACAGACAGTCGGGCAATGGCCGCGAATGGGGCGAGCACGGCTTTGAGGAGTTTCTCGAAACCAAGGCTGTTATGGGGTACGACGCCGCCTGATCCTCGAAAACAAGCTGAAAACAGCCCTTACGTCGCGGATTGGACGTAAGGGCTTTTTTATGAATATTTTCATGAACTTGCAAACATCTCCTCATGTAAATGTTATTTGGCGTTCAGCTTGCATGTGGTACATTACCGTAAAGCGATAAAAGCGCTTATGAATTGGAGGCTGTCAGATGAAGAAACTTATCACAGGATTGTTCGCCCTTGCTTTGCTCGGAGCCTGCGCCACGGCCACAACCTACAAACCGCAAGTCAATAGCGATGGCGGCTATGATGACCAGCAGATCGAGAACAATCGGTGGGCTGTATCCTTTGTCGGCAATTCCCTGACAGACCGGCAGACCGTCGAGACCTATCTGCTCTATCGCTCGGCCGAACTGACCCAGCAAAACGGCTTTGACAATTTCCAGATCGTCAGCCGCGAAACGGATGCAAAATCGCGTTTCCTCTCAACCGGCTTTTCGTCACCCTTCTACTATAATTTTTATGGCTTTGGCGGACATTCGGGCTTTGGCACCGGATTTCATCGCAGCCGCTTCGGCGGGCGCGGCTTTGGTGGACGCGGCTTCCGGCGGGGCGGGTTTAACCGGTTTGGCGGCGGCTTTGGCGGCTTCCACGATCCCTTCTTTGGCGGGCCATCAAGCTTCACCGAGCGCGTCAATTATGAAGCGACAGCAGAGATTGTCATGCACAGGGGCGAGAAGCCCGATGATGTGGCCTATTTCAGCGCCAGCGAAGTGCTCACCAATCTGGGCGGAACGATTGTGCTCCCCGAAGCGTAGAGCTTGCCTTAGCGATTGAGACCAAGCACATAAAGATCAGGGCCTGCTCTTCGGCGCGGGCCTTTTTCTATTCTGGCTTCCTTCCTAGACAGGACAAAACCCATGCAGCGCCTCTTCATCGTTCTTCCCGTCTATGCCATTGTTGCGATCTTCCTACCCCAAAGGCCTGAAGTGCGCGAGCTTATGGAACCGCTCTTGCGCGTCGATCCTACCCTTGCGCTCTATATTGCGGTTGCCTCGCTTGGCCTGAGCGGGCTCGGCCTTTGGCTTTTTCGCCGCGAACCGGACGGGCTTTTGTTCCGCCGCAACACATGGCCCATGCGCATTGCCTTCATGGGGCTGATCGGGATTTTCTTCGCGGCGGTTTTCCACGTCTTCGAACGGATGAGCGGACAATATTCGAGCCTGATGAGCCTCATCCTCCTGCCCATCGCCTTCATGACCGCAGAAGGCGCCTTCGAACTCTTCCAACGCGCCCGCAAAAGGTCTGACTGAAACAATCTCTAACGCGCAAATTTCTTGAACTTCACCCGTTTCGGATTGACCGCCTCTTCGCCAAGCCGGCGTTTCTTATCTTCGAGATAGGACGAGAAATCACCCTCGAACCACTCGACATGGCTATTTCCCTCAAACGCCAGAATATGGGTCGCCATCCGGTCAAGGAACCAGCGATCGTGCGAAATAATCACCGCGCAGCCGGGGAAGCCGTCGAGACCCTCTTCAAGCGCCTGTAGCGTTTCAACATCAAGATCATTGGTCGGTTCATCGAGCAGCAGCATATTGCCGCCCTCTTTGAGCATCTTGGCCAGATGCACACGGTTACGTTCCCCGCCCGAAAGCTGCCCGACCTTCTTCTGCTGGTCGCCTTTCTTGAAATTGAACGCGCCGACATAAGCGCGGGAGTTCACCTCGATCCCGCCCAAATCAATCACATCAAGTCCGTCGGAGATTTCCTCCCAGACATTCTTCTTGTCGTCGAGCTTGTCGCGCGACTGGTCAACATAGCCAAGCTTTACGGTTTCACCGAGGCGGAGTGCACCTTCGTCCGGCGTCTCTTGGCCAAGGATCATCTTGAACAGTGTGGATTTACCCGCCCCGTTCGCCCCGATCACGCCGACAATCCCGCCCGGCGGCAGCTTGAAGTCCAGCCCTTCAATCAGCAAATTGTCGCCAAAGCCTTTCTTCAGCCCCTCTGCCTCAAGCACAACGCCGCCAAGCCGTGGCCCCGGCGGAATCCGGATTTGCGCATTTGACACTTTCTCCCGCTCGGCCTTGGATGCCATTTCCTCATAGGCATTGATCCGCGCCTTGGATTTCGCCTGCCGCGCCTTAGCGCCCGCGCGGACCCATTCAAGCTCTTTGGCCAATGTGCGCTGGCGGCCCTTATCCTCACGCGCTTCCTGCTCCATCCGCTTGGCCTTCTGCTCGACCCATGCGGAATAATTGCCCTCATAGGGAATGCCGCGCCCACGATCGAGCTCCAGAATCCAGTCGGTAATATCGTCAAGGAAATACCGGTCATGCGTTACCAGAATGACGCAGCCGGGGAAATTAATCAGATAATTCTGCAGCCAGCCCACCGTCTCCGCATCGAGATGGTTGGTCGGTTCATCCATCAAGAGCATGTCAGGCTTGGACAAAAGCAATTGACAAATCGCCACCCGCCTTACTTCTCCCCCTGAGAGCTTGGACACATCCGCATCATTGGGCGGGCAGCGCAGCGCCTCCATCGCCATTTCGATCTTGGAATCAATGTCCCACGCATCCGCAGCATCGACCTGTTCCTGAAGCGCGGTCATCTCCTCCATCAGCTCATCTGTGTACTCTTCGCCGAGCTTGGTCGAGATAGCGTTGAATTGGTCAAGGATCTGCTTTTCGGGGCATTGGCTTGCAATATTGCCAAACACGTCAAGGCTCTTATCCAGCTTCGGCTCCTGCGGTAGATAGCCCACCTTGATCCCTTCAGCCGCCCATGCTTCGCCATTAAACTCCTTGTCCATCCCTGCCATGATCTTAAGCAGCGTCGATTTACCCGCGCCATTGACCCCGACCACGCCGATTTTCGCGTCCGGCAAAAACGAGAGATGGACATTCTCGAACACTTTCTTGCCGCCCGGAAAGGTCTTGGTCAGCCCTTGCATTGTGTAGACATATTGAACGGCCATGAGCGGAAACTTTCTGATCGGTAAAAATTGAGTTTGCAGACCGTCTTTTGCGCCAGACACTTGATAAGATCAAGCCATGTCCGGCCCGACCCTTCACAGGCTCGTGATTTGGGTGCATCCTCAGGCCAAGTGCATACTTTGCTCCATCGCCTCACCCGAAAGGACACCGCCATGAAACGCTTTCTAACGTCTGCCGCCCTCGCCGCCACACTGATTGCAGGCATTGCAAATGCAGATGAGCACCTGCTTTCCGAAACCGTGCCCACGGGGGAGTACAAAATGGACCCGATGCATGGCTATGTGACCTTTACCTATAGCCATTTGGGCCTATCCATTCCGCAGATCAGCTTTCGGTCTGTTGATGCCCGCATAAATCTGGACGCAGATGATCCCGCTGCCAGCGGCGTTAACGTAACCATTGCGGCCAATTCAATCGACAGCCAAGTGGCCATATTTGACGAGCATTTGAACTCGGAAAACTGGTTCGACACGGAAACCTATCCGGAGATCACCTTCGTCTCGACCGGCATGACCCAAGACGCTGAAGACGACACCAAAGGCACCATGACGGGCGATCTGACCATCAAGGACGTGACCAAGCCCGTCACGCTTGATGTCACCATGCTTGGCGCGGTTTCCGAACACCTTGTCAAGAAAGTTCCAACCGTCGGCGTCAATGCAACCACCACAGTCCTGCGCTCGGATTTCGGCCTTGGTGCCTATGCTCCCGCCGTAGGTGATGAGATTACCATCACCATTTCCGGCGAGTTCGATCAGGTCCAGCCTGAATAGCGCCGCAAGACCGAAAAAGACCAAACCCTCCGAACGCCGCGCTCCCCATCCAGAGTGCGGCGTTTATCTGTCTGGCGCAAAGCTTTTCCGGTTTCGCAGGATGACAAGCGAAATTCCTGCGTTAAAGTCATCCTTATGTTCAAACATCTGCTCCCCGCCTTCGCCCTTGGACTTGCCGCCTGCGCCCAAGCCCCGCAAGCCCAGACCGCTCCCACCAAATCGGAGGCCGCCTTGCCCACCCCGCTCCCTCTCGAACGCCTCTATCAATCTCCCTCCCTAAGCGGCCCCAGCCCCCGCGCCCTCGCTTTCTCGCCAGACGGCAAACTCGTCACCTTCCTAAAGCCCCGCCCCGACGACAGCACTAGGCTAGACCTCTGGGCCTTCGATGTCGCCACCGGTGAAGCCAGCATGCTCGTCGATAGCCGTATCCTTGAACCTGAAGAGGTCGAACTGTCCGAAGAAGAAAAAGCCCTGCGCGAGCGCCAACGCATTGCCGGCGTCAAAGGCATCGCCCGCTATGACTGGGGCACGGCGAGCACCATCCTCGTTCCCATTGGCGGCGACTTACACCTCATCAACCTTTCAAGCGGCACCCCAGAAGCCCGCCAACTGACAGAGACAGACGCCTTCGAATATGACGCCAAAGTCTCCCCAGCCGGAAAATACGTCTCCTTCATTCGCGACGGCGCGCTCTTTGCGATTGAGCTTGCGACGGGAAAAGAAACCCAGCTCACCCCCGATGGCGACGCCAGCAAAGCGCTCTCCTATGGCACCGCCGAGTTCGTCGCCCAGGAAGAAATGAGCCGCTACACCGGATATTGGTGGAGCCCGGACGACGCCTACGTCGCCTACACCCGCGTTGACGAAAGCACCGTCGACATCGTCCCCCGCTTCGACATCGCCGCCGACAAGGTGACCGTGGTCGAACAACGCTACCCGAAAGCTGGACGCCCGAATGCGGTGGTTGACTTGTTTGTGCGCGATATGGGCACGGGCAACGCGGTTGAGGTTGATTGGCGCCGTAATGATTGGGGGCCAGCGACGGATCAGTATTTGGCCCGCGTAAATTGGCTAGCAGACAGCCTTGCAATTAGGCGCGTCGATCGCGACCAGAAGGTTCTTCAACTGGAGCTCTATTCAACAGATGGCGGCGGCGGGTATGGCTCGGAATCAAGCGAGCGTTCTGATACGTGGATCAATCTGAATAATGATTTCAGGCCAATAAGGCTAAGACCCGGTCCAGAGGCTCGATTTAACGATATGGGATACCTCACAACAACTGAAGCGCAGGGTTATAGGCACATCGTTTTTGCAAGCCGACAAGGTTTGGAAGCAGACATCACCAGTGGAGACTGGCCTGTTAGCGCCATCGAGTACGCGAACGCGGGAGATAATGTGGCATATTTCACCGGCTACAAAGACACGCCGCTGGAACGCCATCTCTATTCGGTCCCGCTCGCAGGCGGCGAGCCCACCCGCATCACCCCGCTCGGTTCAAGCTGGTCCATCACTATGTCGCCCGACGGCCAGTCCTATATCGGC
>CALLUH010000058.1 GCA_938011445.1 uncultured Hyphomonadaceae bacterium | reverse complement strand
TGGCAGGCTGCGGGCATAGAATTGTTCGCCAATTGGCGTAAGCGCGACAGAGCGGGTGGAACGTTCGAACAGACGGACGCCAAGCCTGTCCTCAAACCGCGCAATTGCTCCGCTTACGGACGCAGGAGCTTGTTGCAAATGCTCGGCCGCCGCACGGAAGCCGCCCTGACGCGCCACCTCTACGAAGACACGTATGTCTGCGAAACTGCTTCGGCTCATTGTTCGTTTATCCAATCACTGTGTTAATATGTATCGCATTATATAAACAATACCAGCATGCTACATATTGTTCAAGCGATAAAAACAAGGAGCTAGTTCATGACCGAGATTACAGAAATATTCGTTTTGAAAATGAAAGATGGCGAACATATTGATACCGTTCGCGAAGCCGCCCGAAAAGACTTTACAAGCCTTGAAGGTGTCACTTCATGGGAAACTCTGGTCTCCACAGACCCCTCCCGCCCAACGCTCTATACGGACATTTTCAAGTTTCCTGATATGGCAACGGCCAAACGCGTGACCGCCCAGTTTTCAGAACGCCCCGCCACCCAAGCTTTCCTTGCCGAGATTGGCGAGATTCTGGTTGGCCAATTCTTCACAACCCACACCCCGAACATTTAGGAGATATAGACATGAGCATACGCAACGAAATCGAGGCTGTTATCAATGAATGGAATGGCGGACTTGACGCCGGCGACATTGAACGCATGGCCAACACCTGTCATGAGCGGACAATGACCGTCAACGAACGCCAGCCCGTGACCGTCGGCGTGCAAGCCATTCGCGACAAGTATAATCCGCGCATCGCCGCAGCCGAAATTACCTCTGGTTTTGATATTCAGAATCTGGAAGTTTATGGCGACACAGCGATCGTTGTTGGTCGGTTCTACGGCACCATGAGAATGCGTGACACGGGCGAAGTGCGCAGCCCCGAAGGGCGGCTGGTTCTGGTCTATCAACGTGATGAGAACGGCGCGTGGAAGATGATCCTTGATCTGGACAATAACGGACCGGCCTAAGCTTGGACCTAAACTGAAAGACCCCATAATGACCAAATATATTGCCACTCAGCCGCGCGAGATTGCCGATTGTGTCAGCGCCTATTTGCAGGAAGGAGATCTGGATGGGATCACCTCTCTCTTCCATCCCGATAGCAAAATCTTCTTCCCGCCAGATGCGCCGCCAAGTATCGGCATTGCCGGAGCACGCGAGGCCTTTGCAGGCTTTCTCGACATCCGTCCACAGATCAAGAGCGAAGTCTTCAGCGAGGTTATCGTTGGCGATATTGCGCTCTTGCGAGCGAATTGGAGCGTTGTCGCCCCCGACGGCACAGTGCTGGCAGAAGGCCAGTCAACAGAAGTTGCCAGACGGCTCGACAATGGCGGCTGGGGCTATCTGATTGATTGCCCGAACGGGCCGCCGCCAAACCTCTAATCCTTCCCTCCCCATGCCAAGGAACTCCAGATGACCAAGCACTTTCATGAAGGCGAACTGCGCCTGCAAAATCACGTCGGCGCTCGCAAGCAAATTGACGTGATGACCGAGCATTTGATGAAAGACTTTATGCCAGAGCAGCATCGGGAGTTCTTCGAGGGGCTAGAATACATCTTCCTCGGCACCGTCGATAAGAGCGGGCTGCCGCATTCGGTTGTTCTGACAGGTCCGCCAAAGTTTGCCAGTTCGCCGGATCCAAAAATATTGATCGTTCAAACGGGCCCAAGGGCTGGAAATCCGGCCTTCAATGCGCTCGCGATCGGACAGCCTGTTGGCGTTCTCGGGCTCGATCTTTCGAACAGGCGGCGCAATCGGATGCATGGGCGAATTACCGCTCTGGACGAGGCTTCGATTTCGATCAGCGTGGTGCAGAGCTATGGCAATTGTCCGAAATATATCAGCCTGCGCGAAATATCCGAACGCGGAAGTCCGGCCGCAGAAACGCCCGTTGCACGGCGCGACAAGCTAAGCGCAGTGGACATCGCGCTCATTAAAGCGTCGGATACATTCTTCATCGCCTCTTATGTGCGCGACGGGTCAGGCGCCCCTTATGAGGGGGTTGATGTGAACCATCGTGGCGGCGCGCCCGGCTTTGTCCGCATTGACAGCCCAAGCCAGATCACTGTGCCCGATTACAAGGGCAACAATCTGTTTAATACATTTGGCAATCTACTCTTGAACCCTGATACGGGCGTTCTGTTTCTTGATTTTACAACCGGGGACCAACTTCATTTTCACGGTCGGGCCGTTCTGATTGAAGACGCCGATCAAGTGGCTCGCTTCCCCGGCGCGTTACGGCTCTTGCAGATTAGGATTGCCCATGTTCGCCGGATCAATGGAGCCACATGTTTGCGGTGGCGCTTTATTGAGAGCTCTCCGGTCAATCCCGTTCTGGCGTGATACGATCCGCCGGATCAAAACGATCTGATTTGTTTTCAAACCAAGACCGGATACGGCCATCTTGATGCTCCATTGAGGCGGTTCTGATAGCCTCGGCTTTCCTCTCGGAAATCCGCGCCGAGGGGCCCATTTGCGCCGAGCGAGTGCGGGCCACATAGCTTAGAATTTATATTGAAGCTCAAATCCGATCGAACGACCCGGCCTCAGCGGTGAGAAAGTCCCGTTATTTGGTAATGTACCGATTGTCCCAGCAGGTGTTGCGCCGGGGTCGGTTGGAATACCGGGATTAATTGGTGTTCCATCCGGCAGAAGTCCATCAGACAGCGGACCATTATTGATGCCAATCTGTGTATCAATTCCAACAGATTGACGATTGAGCAGGTTCTGTCCGTAAACAGAAAACGTCAGCCCCTCTTTCGGGGTACGCCAAGTCAGGTCGAAGTTGAGAAATTCCTGCGGTTCATCGAATCCGAGATTATCGTCCGTTAGGAAAATTTCATCTCGAAAAGAGAAAGAGCTTGTCGCCGTGAGGCCGCCAAAGTCTCCCAGATCAATGTCATAGACGGCATTGACACCAAAACTGAACTGCGGCGCGCGCGTCAAAGTCAGATCAAGATCAGCCTGATTAATCACGCCATCACCGTTAATGTCTACCAAGGCTTCCTGAATATCCGTTTCGAGGAAGCCGAAATTTGCACCCAGGAGGAAATTGTCAGTAATTGCATAGCTGCTCTCGACTTCGACACCGAAGATATTGACATCGGCCGTGTTCAGAGCTTCCTGAGCTACCCCACTTGGCGTCGCAACGGTCACCTCGCGAATAAGACCGTCAACAGCGTTAAAGAATCCTGCGAAATTGAATTTTCCGCGACCATCGGGCGTGTTGTATTTGAAGCCGACTTCAAAGGAGTCGAGTGTTTCCTGATCCGTCAGAATATTGCCTGTCTGTCCGATCTGGAATTCCGGAAAGGCTGCATTGGTTGTTCTGAAGTTGAACACGCCAGAGCGGAAACCCCGAGAATAGTTTCCGTAGAGTTGCAGATTCTCCACCGGAAAATACTGGATGGCAGCACGTGGTGTAAAGCCATCAAAATCCTCATCTGTGATACCGTTGGCGTCGGCGCCGGCTGACGGAATGAAGATTGGGCACGTCCCGTCGATGACAGAACAGAACACTCCATTAATTGTATTGGCAGGGCTAATAATAGAGATAAAGCCTTCCTTGTTTTCAAATGAGTATCGCAATCCGGCGGAAACCGTGAGTTTCGGCGTGATATTCAGATCAAAGTTTGTAAACGCCCCCAGAACAAGGTGATCCTGAGATCCCCCACCGGACTGCAAAGACTGCACGGTTGGGCTAATAGTGATGATCCGGAATTCGTTATAGTCCAAATCTTGACGGAAGAAGAAACCTCCTGCTGTCACATCGAGGGTTCCAAAGCTGCCCGTATCGAAGGTGCCTGCATAACGCAGCTCGTTTGTAAATTGGCGCTGGTCTGTTTGAATATCAATATCAAATCCAACCCCGCCTTCGGTTCCGAAGCCGATATCGACGTCAGTAATCGCAGCCTGGTCGAACTTCCGGTAACCGAAGATATTGGTAATTGTGCCGTTCCCGAAGGACACGTCGATATCCGTGCGAAATGACGCCGTAACAGCCTCCTGATCATCACTCCCGGGTTGGTCGAATGCAAACAGGAAATTTTCTTCGCTGCGATCGCTTTCACCAAAATTGATGACAGCCGGACCATTCCCGTCAGACGTCAGATACTCGATTTTGCCCAATAGGGTCACGTCTTCGTTCAAGAAATATTCAAGCCCGCCGCGCAGCAGCAGCGTTTCAGATTCAGCCTGATTCTCGCCGGTAAACTGGTTCTCGAAGAAGCCTTCGTCATTATCTATATAAAACCCGATTTTGCCGTTGAGCTTGTCCTTTATCAGAGGCCCGGAGAGAATGCCTTGAAAGGTTTGAGCCGGACCACCAAAATTATTTCCCGCCGGGAACTCTATGGTTGCTTTCGTCTTTATGCTGACATCGCTGGTCGGGTTCGCTGTGTTGATGACAACCGCGCCGCCTGTTGTGTTGCGGCCAAAGAGGAGCCCCTGCGGTCCGCGCAGCACTTCGATACTATCGAGATCAAAAAGGTCAAAAATAACGCCTTGGCTGATGCCCAGATAGATACCATCAATGAAAACACCGACAGTTGGATCAATTGATGGAATCGACGAGGTGGTGCCAAGACCGCGTATGGAGAAACCGGCAAATCCCCGGAAAGTGCCAATACCGTCAAGCGAGACATTTGGCGCCGAAAAGGTCAGATCCTCCAGATCCTGCACGTTTAACGCGTCAATGGTATTGGCATTGAATGCTGTGACCGAAAGCGCAACATCCTGAACATTTTCGGCATCCTGCCTTTTGGTCGCAGTGATGACGACTTCATCGAGCAAGCGCTCGACACTGCCACCCTGTTCTCCGCCAGCTGTTGGAGATGTTTCATCTACTTGCGCAAGAGCACTGTTCAGGCCGAACAGCATTGTCGCGACGCCAGACAAAAATGTTCCGCGTTTCTTCGATATTGGCACAGTTGTTACCTCCCGATTTTGAACCAGAGCACAATTACTCCGTGAGATGACAATCACCCCACTTTCGGTAAGGCCGCCGCAAAACTCAGTGTCCCGCAGCATAAGCTTGATCGCGTCGCCAAGCGAATGCCGGCCCATAACAGGCCGGGTTCGAACAGCCTCCGACTGATCAAACGGATAGATGAGTTGGATACCTGTTTGCTCATGCACAAGGGTCAATGTGCGGCCCAGCGTATCTGCCTTAAGATCGAAATCGTATCGGTCTGTAAAGCTTGGTTGCGCCAAAGCCATTTGTGATAAGCTAATGGCGAGTGATAGAGTGATACTCCATTTGTAAATCCTTCGCGGCATTCCTTCCCATTTATCCGTCATATTTCGCATCTGTGTGTCTATAGACGGCCTTACATGGAAAGACGCTTGGAAGCTTAAAACCCGTAAGACTTTTACAATTATTCTTAGAACCGGGGAGAAAGTGCCTTATTGCAAGCGGTAAAGCCTTACGTGTCTATCTCCTGTATATTCATACTCCACATCGGCCAGCAGCTTCAGCGCATCGAACAGTGCCTCTATTTCACCGATCTTGAAGTAGCCGCCTATGGGTTGCGCGCGCAGATTCTCATCCTCAATATTGATTACAAGATCCGTATACCGGCTTATGTCTGCAACAACGCTTTCGAGGGACTCACCATTGAAAGCGAGTATCCCGTCTCGCCAATCGAGTTCGTCTTCTATGGCGTCCGCGGCAAGGGGCTCGATGGCCTGAGAGTTGGTTGTTACAGATGCGGCATGACCGGCGGCAACCACCTGAACAAGCTCCGCTGCGACTTTTCCATCCGGCGGCGCTAATTGGGGATCTTCAGCACTCAGCGCTTCGAGTGCAACCCGTCCTTCCGTTACGACGACCTCCATTTCTCCGGCATCTACGCGCACGCTGAACGCAGTGCCAATTGCTGTCACGCTCCCTTTGGATGTTTCCACGATAAAAGGTTTTTCCTTGTCTGGCGCAATGTCGAAATAACCCTCGCCTTGGACAAGCTGGATATGACGTCTTTCCTGATCGAAATTTACTTCTGCAACACTTGCTGTGTTCATAATAAGACTTGAGCCATCTGGAAGTCTGATTGTTTCTTGCTGTCCAATCTCTGTCTGATAGATCCGGTGGAAGCTTGTTTCCGCCGGGCCAGTTATCAAGGCTGAGAGAAAGACGCCAAACAAGAAGACTGCTGCAAGGGCAGCCAGGCTGCCGGCCACAACTGGCCGTTTGAAGACCAAAAGTCTATTGGCCGCCTCGGCCCCCATAGCATTTCGCACATCATCAGATGCGGCCAAATCGCTCAAGGATGCAAGATTGTTAAGTCCACCCCATTGTCCCGAGAGGCGCTCAAACGCAGTCCTATGGTGCTCGCTCTTGATAAGCCACGCCTTGAGTTCCAGGGTTTGCTCCGCCGACAGCCCTTCATCTGCGCGGACCACCCATAATGCTGCGATCTCATCAATCTCCCTTTGATTGGGCGCAGATATGATCTTGGATTGGCTCATCGTTTGGATCTTTTTTCCGGAAACCGGGGCAATTGGAGAACCTTATCTACCTTCGATATTTGTTTTGACGGCGCGCCAAAATCGAGCGGATCGAGGCCTTTAGTCCTGAAATATATATCGCACTCAAGCAGTGCTGTTGCCACGCGTTTTTCTACTGTGCTGACCGAAACTCCAAGGCGTATTGCGATCTGTTTGTACTTTAAGCAATCCACTTTTCTCATCAAAAGGGCTCGGCGATACTCAGGGGACAAGCTCGCCAATGCTTCCACGGCAATGCGTAGTTTTTGCCGACTTAAAACTTCATCTTCGGCAGAAATGCTTCCTGCAACAGTATAGACATCCGGACCGCCTGTTTCCTCATAAGAAAACTCAGTTGCGTGCCGTTTTTTCTTCGCTTCGCTAATCGCCACATTCTTTGCCACGCGTAGGAGAAATGCCTTCGGATTTTGGATATCCTGGCGCATTTCCGCAGCAAAGCACTTAAGAAAGGTTTCTTGCGTCAGCTCGTCAACATCATCTTTCAGAGGCCGGTAACGCGCGATTACACGTCGGATCGAAGTTTCATGCTTATCGAACGCTTCTGATATTCTGGACATACCCAAAACACTAGATCAAACTGAGCATCAGTCAAATAGGAGTTGATAACATACAGACGCTCTGTAGGAAGCCGTTCCGGGCGTGGACGATTACGACGCTTCCCTTCGCGGTCGATCAGGTGCTTGGTGCGGGTGCCGCTGCACAGAGTTACCACGCGCCGCCCTATTCAGGAGCGTCTCGATCTTTATCTCTGCACGCGGCCTGATCCGTCGCCGGACATAAGCTTTTCAACCTCATCGACGCTGACGCGATTGAAGTCGCCCAGAATCGAGTGTTTCAGACAAGAGGCAGCAACGGCAAATTCGAGCGATTGCTGGCGATCCTCATAGGCGTTCAGGCCATATATCAGCGCCGACGCGAAACTGTCTCCCCCGCCCACACGATCTACAATGTCCGTGATCTCGTAATGGCGGCTAAGCTTGAAGCCGCTCTTGTCGCGCAAGCAGGCTGACCACCCGTTCCGCGACGCGCTATGGCTCTCGCGCAGCGTGATGGCAATGGTCGACATGTTCGGGTAAAGCTCGAGCATCTTTGCCGACAGCGCTTCATATTTGGCGGTGTCGAGCTCGCCGGTTTCGACATCAACATCAACTTTTACACCAAGCGATTTCTGGCAATCTTCTTCATTGGCGATACCGACATCGACATATTTGACCAGTTCGGCCATAATCTGTGGTGCCGATTTGCCAAATTTCCAGAGCTTGCCACGAAAATTGAAATCGCAAGAGACTGTAACGCCAAGGCTTTGCGCGGCTTTGACACATTCAAGACTGAGGTCTGCAGCAGACTGACTGAGAGCTGGCGTGATACCGGTAATGTGGAGCCATTTGGCACCGGCAAGCACATGGTCCCAGTCAAAGTCACCGGGGGCACATTCACTGATCGAGGAATTGGCGCGGTCATAGATCACTTTGGAGGGGCGCTGATTGGCTCCTGCTTCGAGATAGTAGATGCCAACCCGATCACCGGAGCGGCGCACGCGCGTTGTGTCCACACCGAACCGGTTCAGCTCGCGCAGCGCATTGGTGCCAATATCATTGTCCGGCAGCGCCGATATAAAGCCCGAAGATAAACCGTAATTGCTCAGCGCCACAGCGACATTGGCTTCGCCACCGCCAAAGGTCGCCTCGAATACGGGGGATTGGAAAAACCGTTCTGTACCCGGCGTTTTTAGCCGCAGCATAATTTCTCCGAAAGACAAATAGTCCGCCATTTGTTATCTCCTAATTTGTCGGTCTGACGTCACGCGCCAGCGCCAGCGCTTCACGCGCCAAAGATGTAATTGCTTCAAAGTTTCCCGCGTCGATTTCTGCTTGAGGGGTGAGCCAGCTTCCACCGCAAGCCAGCACAGACGGAAGGGCCAGAAAGGACTGTAGATTGGCAGCAGAGACGCCGCCCGTGGGCATAAATTTCATGCCGCCGAATACTGATGAAAAGGCTTTAAGCATAGGCACACCGCCTGCCAACCCCGCCGGAAAGAACTTCACCGCACGCAACCCCATATTCCACGCAAGTTGCACTTCGCTTGGCGTCATGACGCCGGCATATATATCGAGCTTCCTGCCATGACACGCTTCGACCACGCGTGTGTTGAGCCCCGGAGAGACGATAAATTGCGCGCCGCGTCTGGCGACCTCATCAACCTGCTTGGGGGTGAGAACTGTGCCCGCGCCAACCGTAACGCCGTCAACCTGCGCAATAATCGCTTCCATACAATTGGCAGCCGCTTCAGTGCGCAAAACGACTTCGAGCGTGGTCAGCCCACCCGCCTTAAGCGCCTTAGCCGTTCGCACAGCCGTATCCGGATCATCCGCGCTGATCAGCGGGACAACCGGTGTGTCTTTCAACATATCCATTTGCATTCAGTCCCTTAGGAGAAGAACATGCCACCATTAATGTCGATGTTCGCGCCAGTGATATAAGCTGACTTTTCCGAGGCGAGATAAACCACCGTATCCGCACAATCATCCGGATGACCCTGACGGCGCAGGGGTACCGTGTTTTCAACATTGGTGCGGGCGGCGTCGGGTGTGAACGTATCGTGGAAAGTCGTGTCAATCATGCCTGGGCAGAGCGCATTGCAGCGGATGCCTTGAGGTCCAAGCTCTTTGGCCATGGAGCGGGTAAAGGTGATCACCGCGCCTTTGGACATGGAATAGGCCGAGGCCCCGCCGCCGCCGCCATCGCGTCCGGCCAGCGAGGCGAGATTTATGATCGAGCTTCCTTTGGGCATATGCGGAACAACGGCCTGCGTCGTCAGGAAGGTTGAATTGAGGTTCAGCGCCATGACATGATTGAGGAAGGCTTCATCCATTTCGCCAAGCTTCTTGCGCGCAACCAAGCCGCCAACATTGTTAACAAGGACATGGATGTCGTTGCCGAAGGCTTTGACCGTTTCGGCGACGAGATTGTCTACGTCTCCTTTTAAGGTCATGTCACCCTTGACCGCGATCGCCTTGCCGCCAGCGGCCTCAACCGCGCCGACCGTTTCATCTGCGGCGTCCCTGTTGGCATTATAATTGACGACGACATTTGCGCCCTCTGCGCCAAGCTTGACGGCACAAGATCGACCAATATCTCGCGAACCGCCGGTTACGATGGCAGTTTTACCTTGAAGGTCACTCATAGTTTTATTCCTGTTGATAATTTGAAAGAAGGTTTGGCCATGAAACGCTAAGCCGCCACACGGGGTTTAAGAGGTCTGATTTCACCACAAAGGATCCAGACGCTGGCAATTGCCGCGAGCGCAAGTGCTGCACCAAGGACAAAAACGGAAGCATAATTGGCACCAGCGGTCATAACCGGAACGAGATAGGTAAGCCCTGCTGCGGTGAGCTTGGCCGCCATGCCCGCAAAGCCCGACAGCGTACCGACGGTTTTGCCGCCATAAAAATCACTCGGCAGTGTTTGGACGTTGCCAATCGCCGTCTGAAAGCCAAACAGGATGATGAACATCAGCCCGAGCGCGAGCGCCGGCGTGACCGCCGCCGACATAGCCAGCAAGGAAGGGAGCATGATCAGGCAGCCAAGCGTGATCGTGAACTTGCGGGTCTTGTTAACGCTCCAGCCGGCTTTCATGCGGTTCTGGGCGAGCAAGCCGCCAAACCATGCCCCGAACATCGCCCCGACATAAGGTAGCCAACCCGAGGCGGCCAAGGCTTTGACGTCGAACCCATGGACTTCAAACAGATAGGTCGGGATCCAGATGATAAACAGCCACCAAATCGGATCAATTGCAGCCGAAGCAATAATCACGCCCCAGCTTTGCTTGCGCGAAAGCAGTTCACCAGTGGACGGATTATAGCCGCCATCGAGTGTGCCATCGGCGTCGAGGTCTTCATTGATCTGCCCGCTCAGAATATAGTCACGCTCATCATCGGAGAGCCAAGCGTGATACTTGGGCGGCCCTTTGACGATAACCAACCACGGCACGAGCCATAACAGGCCGGCAACACCGATCAGCACAAAGATCAGCTTCCAATCCATAAAAATGGCGAGATAGGCGATCAAAGGTATCGAGATAATCCCACCAATCGCTGCGCCTGAATTGAAAATACCTTGGGCCAGAGCGCGCTCCTGTACGGGAAACCATTCCGCGTTCGCCTTGGCGGCACCCGGCCAATTACCAGCCTCGGAGACCCCAAGGATAGCTCTAAAGATACTGAAGCTCAAAACCCCTTGAGCAAAAGCATGTGCGGCCGTAGCCAGCGACCAGACCCCGATCGAAAGCACAAAGCCGAAGCGCGTTCCAATCCAGTCGAAAATTTTCCCGAAAATCGCCTGACCAGCGGCATAGGAGAAAATGAAGACGACAGAGATAATACCCAGAATATATTTGTGTCCATCCGCATCCATGTCCGGAAACAGATCCGGCGCTATTTGTGCAGGCCAAAGGACGTTCAGCGATTGGCGGTCGATATAGTTGATCACGGTCGCCAAAGCCACCAGTCCAACAACCCACCATCTCAAACCTTTTAGTTTCATGAGGATGCACCTTCCACGCCGAGAAAGTCTTCGCGGGCCGGGCTGAACACATCAAGCAAGACACCCGGCTCCAGACACACCGCGCCATGCATCTTCATGGACGGGATGAAGAAGCATCCCCCCGCACCGAGCACTTCCTTGCGGCCATCGACTTCAACCTCGAATTTGCCGGAAATGACATAGGACACTTGCGAATGATGATGGGCATGGACCGCGCCGACAGCCCCTTCATCAAACCAGACTTTCGCCATCAGGATCTTATCGTCATAGCCGAGCAATGTGCGATATATCCCGCCGCCGAGATCTTCCGCCTCGCTGCGCGGGCTGTTCATAAATAATGGTGATTGAACCAGAACACTCATTAGCCACCCCCCTCTTCTGTTTTGTCAGGCGCAGCCGGCGCGGGGACGATATGGAGACCCACAGGGCCCATCCACGATATGTCTTCTCCGCCAAGGCTAAGCGTGTGTTTGGCGTCTGCATCCTGATTGTCTGCCAATACAAGAAAGACCGCGCCGCCATTCTTCTGCGACAGCCTATAGATCTCTGTCTCGCCTACGCGTTCCATATTGAGCCGCTCGACCGAGCCGCCGGAAAAAACCGTGACTTCCTCATCATTGTCGTAACGGCCATGACGCTCATAGACCGAAAAGAAAGAGACACTTTCGTCTTCTGCGCGCAGGATGACCGCTTGCTCATTGCGCAGATTATTATTCGGATCATTTGCGCCAAGACGGGTAAGATAGGCCGTCACTGCGCTGCCCGCCGTATAGGTAATCGTGTAGAACTGGTCGTCGATGACAATGGACATGTCCGACACGGCATTTGCGCCAAGCCTTGAGCTCTCGGCCGTTTTCCAAAGATGCTGATAGCCTGCATCTTCCCCCAGCGGGACCAAGCGATCAGTCGCATATTCAAACGGAAGACTGGTTTCGATCAGCTGGCCTTTGAAATGGACGGGCAAGTCATAAATATGCGGAGCATTGCTCTCCGCGCGCATGATGTCGAGCACATATTGCTCGCCGCTTTGTGCTGTCACCATGGCGGTCACACGGCTCAACCGCACACCATCATAGGCACTGCCAATCTCGGCAGCGGCGAAGCTTGCGCCTTCAGTATCGTCGAATGCAATGACAGCGGTTGGCGCTTCTTCGGCAACACGCCAATCGCCATCGAACTGGCTCGCCTGATCAACGACAAGCGTATTGTGCGCAACCGTCTGCTTGGCCCAGCTTGTGTTCTCGGGTAGGTAACGCCCGCCATTTTTCGGCTCGACATTGAGAAAACGCGCCGCGCCATAGTCGGCTATAATTTCGCCCCCATTATCAAAATATAACAGGCCCAGTCGGTCGAAGTGACCGTGCCCAAGCCCCTGCGATCCGGCCTTGAGCACAACGGCACCATCATCAGGCGCCGAGCCGGAACGAAGAATGAAGAGCGCGCCGCGTGTCCCGTCTGGCCCATCGCGAAGCTGTAGGCTCTGGTAGGGAAAGGGTTTGGCTTTTCCGGCATCTATCGCGTCCGCCATTGCGCGACCTTCAGGGGTTGGCACCACACCATTTTGCAATTGCGCAATACTCAAAAGCCTGTCGTCGCCGGTCAGATCATAGGCGATTGCGAGGCCATATCGCAGCTCGGCTGTGTTCAGCCCCTTCTCGCGGATCGCATCATTAATCGGGAAAAACCGCCCGCCATAGCTCTGCTGAACCGTGGTCAGGATCGCCTTGCGTAACACCCCGCCGCGATGGTCGAAGATGCCAAGATCGGGATCGTTCTCTTCGATTGCTTGGGCGAACAGAACGAACGGCATCAGAGCATAGCGCTGATAATATGGCCCTTCAGCATAATAGCCGTCGGGCGAGAACAGTGTTTCGACTTGCAACAGAAAGCCTGCATCACCAGACTTGTCGAGGCCGTAAAGCGCCTTGTCGACATAGTCCCGCTCGCCGATAACATAGCCCGTCATGCCAACGGCGGCGGCGGCCCATGTGCCATGATTGTGGATGCGGTTGAAGGTCTGCGGCGATCCTGCCGACAGAAATTCCGCCATCGGACGAATTAATCCAGCCTCTATCTCGTCTCGCTGATCGGAGGTCAGATCTTCTTTGATCGCCTCATAGCCCTGTATCACATAGACCA